>WQVV01000212.1 GCA_009785665.1 Defluviitaleaceae bacterium | reverse complement strand
CACTTGACCCACTGGACGACCGTGCCTTTAAAATTCTCGTAAGCGACGACGAGCAGTTTAAAACCTTGGCAGAGTCTTTTTTAGGCGAGACATTGGTAGAGGAAAAAATCATCCATATGAATGGCGAAATTGTTTTGACTGCAAATGGAAGGCTTATACGCGTAGACACCTTGCGCGATACAAGTGCCGCATTTATAAATATGGACGGTCAAATAAAAGCTGAAGAGTTTCCGTTTAAGCGTCATGTATTTTATACTTCTCTCATTTACGCAAACGGCATTCAAAAAGGCGATTCTTGGGAAAAATTAAAGCCTGTTATTTCCATTGTAGTCTACAAAGACAAGGGTGAAACTGCTTTTATTGAGAAGGCTTCTTTAAGCGGAACTTTGGTTAAAACTGATGATGACAGGAAACAATTAACCTTAATTTCCATAAACACGGCAAAATGGAAAACAGCACCAACCGAAGAATTACGCGCATACCTATCAACCCTCCACCATGGTATAATGACTGAGGACAACAAAGCTCATTTCACAAATGTTGATGTAAATAGCGATGCTTTCTCAAAAATCCAAAAAGCAGTAAAACTAGCCTGCGCATATACCAAAAGGCAAGAATATGATGATAGAGGAGATGATTCCATGTCTGCCGTACTTTACCAATATATCACCAAAGAAGAAAAAAACGCTGCTAAAGAAGAAGGTCTAAAGGAAGGCTTGAAAGAAGGTCTAAAAGAAGGGTTAGACATTGCTCAAAAAATAATTCGTATGTTAAAAGAAAATATCCCTGTGACGGAAATTGCACATGAGTGCAAAGTATCCGTACAACGAGTAGAAGAATTGCGCTTAGTCCTATAGATTGCACAATTTTTCTACTTGCATCCATAAAAAATTTTACAAAAAACGAGAGGGGCATTAGCCAACAGCCAACACTCGTTTTTTTTATTGCATTGGAAACTGTTCATGGCTTCGAGACGTATGCGTAGCTTGCCGGCGCATATCATCGGCGAAATGCGACTGTGCCGCTTTTTTGCTTTCAGAAACTTTATTATAGATTGCATCTTTGACCATGACTATGCTAAACTTGGAAAAAGAAACCTATAGGAGGGCTGGACTATGGAAAAAACGTATTACTGCACATGGGGCGACGGAACAACCGTAACAAAACTGGCGGAGGAAATTCTAAACGACCCCGAACTGCCTAATGTGAAATCAATTGTAATAGGCATGTGGAACCACGAAATTGGCGACACTCCCCCAGACGAGATTTTGGAAATGATGGTAGCAAACAAGGAAAAGTTTCAGCATGTCGAATCATTGTACGTGGGGGCAATGAGTTTTGAAGAAAATGAAATCTCATGGATTGTACAAGGCGATTACGAAGATTTATTAAACGCGCTACCGAATTTGAAATCGCTAAAAATCAAAGGCTCTAACGAATTGGATTTAGGGAAAATCGACCACAAAAATCTTGAGAAGCTTCAAATAAAAACAGGCGGGCTTCCCGAATATGTTATGAGTTCGTTAAAATCTGCGAACTTGCCTAATTTGAAAAAACTCATCTTGTACTTAGGCGTTGAAGATTACGGTTACGACTGCAAATTATTAGATTTTGAGGCATTAGCAAGCAAAAGCCTATTCCCCAATTTGAATGTACTGGGCTTTGTAAATGGCGAGGAACAGGACGAGCTTGTGCGCATTATTTTGGAAAGCGACCTTCTTCCGCAACTCAAGACTATTAGGGTGTCGTGCGGTTGTCTTACGGATAAGGGCGGGCAGTTGATTCTTGATGCGGCGGCGGCAGGCAAGCTTGATAATTTGCAAAAACTTAATGCAAAGTATCATTACATGTCTGACGAAATGATGGAAAAATTAAAAGCCCTTCCATTCAAAGTGAAAGTGGGCGACCAACAGGAACGGGAAGAAGGCGACGACGACGATGACGACTACACAGGCATGTGGCCAATGATTACAGAGTAAAGGAGAATCCCATGAAGAAAAAATATTTTACAAGTTGGGACGATGAAGACAGTAAGAGTAAATGCGCCGAGGATTTAGCCAAGGAAATTCTAAACGACCCCGACTTGCCACAAATAAAATCCATTGTAATAGGTGCGTGGAGTGTTGACGACATGTTCGATACAACACCTGATGAGATTTTTGAAATGATTGTAAGCAATAAGGAGAAATTCCAGCATATCGAATCACTTTTCGTGGGTGCTATGGGATTTGAAGATTGTGAAATATCATGGATTTGCCAAGGCGATTACGAGGAACTTCTAAATGCGTTGCCCAATTTGAAATCGCTGAAAATTAAAGGCGCGAACAATCGCCCTAAAAAAACTTTTAAACTTGGCAAGGTAGACCACAAAAACCTTGAAAAACTTGTAATCAAATGCAGCGGGCTTCCTGTGGAGGTTGTGGAGTCTTTGAAGGTGGCAAACTTGCCAAACTTAAAAAAACTCGTACTATACTTAGGCGGCCCGCAATACGGTTACGACTGCAAAATATCAGATTTTGCGGCATTGGCAAACAAAAGCCTATTCCCCAATTTGAATGAGTTAGGTTTTGTAAACAGCAAACAACAGGACGAAATTGTACAAGTTATTTTGGACAGTGATATTCTGCCGCAACTCACGACTATTAGGATTTCATGCGGTTGCCTTACCGATAAGGGCGGGCAGTTGATTTTGGACGCGGCGGAAGCGGGCAAGCTTTCCAACGTAAAAAAACTGGACGCAGAGTATCATTACATGTCTGGCAAAATGATGATAAAGTTAAAAGCTCTTCCCTTCAAGGTAAATGTTAGCGACTCGCAAGAGCCGCATATCTGGCGAGAAGGCGAAGAAGGCGATATGTACCCCATGATTACAGAATAAAGGAGCGATAAACCATGGAGAAAAAATATTTTACCGAATGGGAAGACGGCAAAGATGTAAAGAGCATTGCCCAAGAAATTCTAAACGACACTGATTTACCGCAATTAAAGTCCATTGTAATAGGCATTTGGCAAGCAGAGGAAATGTACGAAACAACACCAAACACGATTTTTGAAATGATGGTAAACAATAAGGAGAAATTCCAACATATCGAATCACTTTTCGTGGGCGATATGGAAAGCGAAGAAAATGAGGTTTCATGGATTTTCCAAGGCAATTACGAGGAACTTTTAAATGCACTGCCCAATTTGAAATCGCTGAAAATTAAAGGTTCGGAAAAAACTTTTAAGCTTGGCAAGGTAGACCACAAAAACCTTGAAGAACTTGAAATCATATGTGGTGGACTTCCTGTATGTATTGTGGATTCTTTGAAGACTGCAAACTTGCCCAGCTTGAAAAAACTCGTACTGTACTTAGGCGTTGAGAATTACGGTTACAATTGCAAGGTATCAGACTTTGCGGCATTGGCAAACAAGAGCCTATTCCCCAATTTGAACGAGTTAGGTTTTGTAAACAGCGAGCAACAAGACGAGATTGTACAAGTTATTTTGGACAGTGATATTCTGCCGCAACTCACGACTATTAGGATTTCATGCGGTTGCCTTACCGATAAGGGCGGGCAGTTGATTCTTGATGCGGCGGAAGCGGGCAAGCTTTCCAATCTAAAAAAACTTGACGCAGAATATCATTACATGTCCAAGGAAATGATGGAAAAGCTAAAAACCCTCCCCTTTGAAATAAATGTTGACGACCAACAAGAACCATACATCTGGCGAAAAGACGAACCAGGCGAGATGTACCCGATGATTACAGAGTAATGGGTATTCTTGATAAAATTTTGCCGTCGGAAATTCCGCTTCCTAGTGTGACAGAATTGGTTCGTGGCGTTATTGAAAACCGCCACGACCTTAATATGAACGAAATCGTAGGTACTCATGATATTTTGTTTATTTGCCTAGATTGCTTGCGCTACGACGTTGCGTTAAGTGAACAGGAAAACGGCGGTACGCCTGTGTTAAATCAGTACGGCGCGTGGGAGAAGCGTGGTGCGGCGGGGAATTTTACTTATCCGTCGCATCAGGCTATGTTTGCGGGATTTTTGCCGACTTCGCTTGAGCCTACCCCCATGAATAAGAAGAAGATGCTGTTTTTTCAAAAAGGCATTGGTTTGGGCAAGGTTGCTCCGCCACGCGCTTTTACTTTTGAAGAGCCTACGTTTATTCAAGGGCTTGAAAAAGTTGGGTACGAAACTATTTGCATTGGCGGGGTATCATTTTTTTCGCGGCGGTCTGCGCTGGGTAGCGTTTTTCCCGATATGTTTAAGCAGAGTTTTTGGTATCCGTCATTTGGTTGCACCGTTAAAGAAAGCCCCGATAATCAGATAACCAAGGCGGTGTCGGTGCTGGAGCAGACCAGCGGGCGTGTTATGATGTATGTAAATTTTGATGCGATTCACTACCCAAGTCATTTTTATGTTAAGGGCGCGAAAAAGGATTCGCTGGAAACACATGCCGCCGCGCTTAGGTATATTGACGAACGCCTACCAAGGCTGTTTGAGGCATTCCAAAAGCGTGGCAAAACTTTTGTTATTGCCTGCTCCGACCACGGCACATGTTATGAGGAATCCGACGACGGTTATCTTTTTCATGGGTTTAATCATGATACGGTTATGACTGTACCGTATAAACAGTTTTTTCTATGACAACGGCGGAAATTTATAAGGCGTATATGTACAGCTATCCACACAAAACGGCGTACAGCGCGCTTTCGGTGGATTTCGCAGATTATAGGGGGTTGCTTGATAATTTGGGCAACCTCTATTTTCACGTTCCTTTTTGTGCGGGGAAATGTGGGTATTGTAATTTGTTCTCTGTGACGGGTTTGGACGCGGATTATATGGACGCATATGTTTCTGCGTGCGAAACGCAGTTACGACAGTATGGTGTGTCTAGTTTTAACGGGGTTACTATTGGTGGTGGCGACCCGTTGATTCTTTCGCCGCGTCTTTTGGAAAGACTTTTGGCGTTGTGCGGAGACGCAGAAATTTGCATTGAAATGTCGCCAAACGAAACTACATACGAAAAACTTTCCCTGCTAAAACAGTTTAACACCAGCAGAATCAGCATAGGTGTGCAGAGTTTTCATGAACAGGAACTTGCCGCGTTGAAGCGGGGGCATTCTGCAAAAACGGCAAAGCGGGCGTTGGAGTTGATTGGCAGAGGTTTCCCGTGCGTTAATTTAGACTTGATTTATGGCATACCAACACAAACTTTAAAATCGTGGGAGGATTCTGTAAAACAGGCGTTGGTATTTCAGCCAGAT
>WQVV01000211.1 GCA_009785665.1 Defluviitaleaceae bacterium | reverse complement strand
TTGTCGGTGGAATAATCATGCTTTTATCCGAATTATCTGGCGTGGGTGCGAAACGTGCCCACGCTTTGCAATCTGCTGGAATTTTCACAGTAACCGATTTATTAAACTACTTCCCCCGCGACTACGACGACCGTAGCAACGTAAAAACAATTGCCGAACTAACTCCCGACGCAGTAAACACAATTCGCGGCACAGTAGCCCGCGACCCAGAATCAGCAAACCTACAACGCAAAAACACAACAAGCGGAGCGAGTGCAGGAAGCTTCGCCGTAACAAAAGTAATAATAAAAGACAAAACAGGAACTCTGGAACTAATCTGGTTTAACCAACCCTACCTATCAAAAGTTTTCGTAAAAGGCCGCGAGTACATCTTCACAGGAAAAGTACGAGAAATCCTAGGACGCGGCAAAAGCTTCAACGGCGCACCAACCCTACAAATGCAATCCCCCGACTACGAAGCCTCAAGCAACAAAGAATTATCAAACGGCAGAATAGTACCAATCTACACCCCACCAAAACAATTCACCCAAAAAACCTTCCGCGCCCTAATACACCAAGCCCTAGACGTTGCAAAAAATTCCAAAAAAATGGGGGTCAAGGGGGCTAGTCCCCTTGTATCTTTTGACCTTAAATCTCTTGACCTTGCCTTTCTCGATTTCCTCCCCGAAATTATAAAAAATAAATATGACCTCTGCGATAGAGAAACCGCTGTGTGTAATATCCACTTTCCCGAAAATGATGAACTGTTTTTGAGGGCTAGAAAGCGGCTGGTTTTTGAGGAACTTTTTTTTATGCAAATGGCCCTGTTTGATATTAAAGGGGCTGTGGCGGCGCAAACGGGGGTTCGGTTTGAGTGTTTGGACTGTGGGAAGTTTTTGTCGGTGCTTGGGTTTGAACTTACTGGCGCACAGTTGAGGGTGCTTGAGGATATTTCTGATAATGTTTCGGGCGGGTTTAAGATGAATCGGCTGGTGCAGGGTGATGTTGGTAGTGGTAAAACGGCAGTGGCATTTGCGGCGGCTTATTTGGCTTTGATTAATGGTTTTCAAGCGGCTTTGATGGCTCCGACTGATGTTTTGGCTACGCAACATTTTTTTGCTTGTGAGAAGGTTTTTTCGCCGCTGGGGTTTGAAGTCGTGTTACTTACGGGTGCGTTAGGCGCGAAGGCGAAGCGGGAGGCATTGGCGAAAATTGCTGATGGTTCGGCTGGTATGATTATAGGCACTCACGCGCTTATTCAAGACGGTGTGCAGTATCATAATTTAGGGCTGTGCATCACCGACGAACAACATAGATTCGGCGTGAATCAGCGCGTTACGCTAACGCAAAAAGGCGAAGCCTCGCATACGCTGGTTATGACGGCAACGCCAATTCCGCGAACACTGGGGCTAATTTTATACGGCGACTTGGATATTTCCATAATAGACGAACTCCCACCAGGGCGACAGGAAATAAAAACATACTGCGTGGATTCAAAGTATCGCGAACGCATTAACGAGTTTATTCGCAAAGAAGTGGAACAAGGACGGCAGGCATATATAATCTGCCCTGCTATCGAAGAAAGCGAATCAGCCGCACAATCCAAAACCGAATTAAAGAATGTTCTAAACTACACAGAAAACCTTTCCGCCGTCCTACCCGAAATAAATATCGCATACCTACACGGGCGAATGAAATCCGCCGATAAACAACAAACAATGGACGCATTCAAAGCAGGCGAATGTCAAGTAATAGTGGCAACCACGGTAATAGAAGTAGGCGTACATGTAGCCAACGCAACTCTAATCATCATAGAAAACGCCGAAAGATTCGGGCTATCGCAACTACATCAGCTACGCGGGCGCGTAGGACGCGGAACAGAACAGTCCTACTGCGTTCTATTAACAGACACAAAAAACAAGCAAACCCTATCCCGAATGAAGGCAATGACACAAACAACCGACGGATTCAAACTAGCCGAACTAGACCTAAAACAACGCGGTGCAGGAGATTTCTTCGGCACACGCCAGCACGGCATACCAACATTCGCAATAGCAAACCTATACCGCGACATGAAAATCCTAGAAGCCGCACAAGAAGCCGCGCAGAAAATTCGCGAAATCCCCCTACCACCTCACGAAGCCGAATTGCTACGAAAGCGTGTATCTCATCAGCAAGCGGAAATTTCGTTGTAGGTGGTATCTATGTAAGCGTCAAATAGAGCCGCGTCTGTACAGAGGCGGCTCTATTTGACGCTCAATACCAACAACTTAAGGATTTTTCCTCCACTTAGTAATTGTTCTCATTCTCGAAAATCCTTAAATCAATACCTTGATAAAAATTGCGCTAGAAACTATGTGAAAGAAATTTTTCTTAAGTTGTTGGCATTGATTTGACGCTTACTTCTCCTCGCTACTTCGCGGTTTGATACGCCTTCGTTCTTCAGCGTTATCACCTTTGCCTTGTCTTCCATTCCAACCATTTCCTTTCCAACTTCCTTTTTTTATTTGCCTCTCCCTGTTTTTTCTTTACAGGGCTTTTTGGGGCATAACCGACATTTTATATTTGCATGTTGAAAAAGATTAATCCGAACAACCGAAACATTTTGAGCAGGTCGCCTTATACACAATTAGGGCTGGCTATTTTTTGTGGTTTTTATTCCTACCAACGTATATAAGCAAAGTCATCAAAAAGATGCCTGCTTGGAATAGTAGATTACTTTTTGTTGGCGCGTTGGCGTTGGTTTGAATCTAGTAGTTTTTTGCGAATGCGTAGATTTTCTGGGGTTACTTCTACTAGCTCGTCTTCGGTTATAAATTCTAAGCATTGTTCGAGACTTAGGATTTCTGCTGGTACTAGGCGTAGGGCTTCGTCTTTTCCTGCGGCACGGACGTTTAGTAGCTTTTTTTGTTTGCAGATATTTACTTCCATGTCGCCGCTTCTGGCGTTTCTGCCTACTACCATGCCTGTGTATACTTGAATGCCTGGTACTACGAATAGGCTTCCGCGCTCTTGGGCGTTATACATTCCGTAGGGGACAGCCTTGCCTGTCTCGAAGGAGATTAGCGAACCTTGCGGGCGTTCTGGAATGTCGCCTTTGTAGGGCGCGTAGCCGTCGAATAGGGTGTTGATTATGCCGTTGCCCTTTGTGTCGGTTAGAAATTCGGAGCGGTAGCCTATTAGACCGCGGGCTGGTATGCTGAAATCTAGGCGGGTGTAGCCGCCTTTGGATTGCGCCATTTGTAGCATTTCGCCGCGTCTGCTTCCTAGCTTTTGGATTACTACGCCTGTGAAGTCTTCGGGTACGTCTATTGTTACGGCTTCCATTGGTTCGTGGCGTTCGCCGTTTACTTCTTTGTATAGCACGGTTGGTTTTGATACTTGGAACTCGTAGCCTTCACGACGCATTGTTTCTATTAGTATTGATAGGTGAAGTTCGCCGCGTCCTGATACTTTGAATATTTCGGTGCTTTCTGTGTCTTCCACTCGTAGCGATACGTCTGTGTTTAGTTCTTTGTATAGACGCTCGCGCACTTGACGCGAGGTTAGGAATTTGCCTTCTTTTCCTGCGAAGGGACTGTCGTTTACCATGAAATTCATTGTTAGCGTTGGTTCTGATATTTTGCTGAATGGTAGTGGTGTTGGGTCTTCGGGGCTACATAGTGTGTCGCCTATTTTTATTTCGGGTATGCCTGTTATGGCTATTATTGAACCTACCGAGGCTTCTGTTACCTCTTCGCGCTCTAGCCCCGAAAATACATATAGCTTTGAAATTTTTACTGTTTTTTGGTTTTCTGGCTCGTGGACGTTTACTATTGTTAGGGTGTCGTTTACGCGGGTTGTTCCGTTTACTACTCGGCCTATGCCTATTCGACCTAGGTAACTGCTATAGTCTATGTTGTAGATTAGGGCTTTTGTGTGGGCTGATGGGTCGCCCGTGGGCGCGGGAATGTATTCTATTAACGCGTTGAATAGTGGTTGCATTCCTTTACCTTCGTCGGTTGGCTCTGCTGATGCCCAGCCTTTTTTTGCCGATGCGTAAATGAATGGCGAATCCAGTTGCGCTTCGGATGCGTCTAGTTCCATGAATAGTTCGAGAACCTCATCTACTACCTCCGCTGGACGGGCTTCTGGGCGGTCTACTTTGTTTACGCAACATACTATTGGTAGGTTTAGGTCAAGCGCGTTTTTTAAAACGAACTTCGTTTGTGGCATTGGGCCTTCAAATGCGTCCACTACTAGAACTACGCCGTCTACCATTTTTAGTACGCGCTCTACTTCGCCGCCGAAATCCGCGTGACCAGGTGTGTCTACGATGTTTATTTTTGTGCCTTCAAACTGCACTGAAGTATTTTTTGCCAAAATTGTTATTCCGCGTTCGCGCTCCAAATCGCCAGAATCCATTACACGCTCCGCTACCGATTGATTCTGGCGGAATGCTCCGCTTTGCCATAGTAGTTGGTCTACTAGGGTTGTTTTTCCGTGGTCTACATGCGCTATTATTGCTATGTTTCTAATGTTTCCATTCTCTGTCATGGTTGTCCCCTTGTCTAGTTTAGTTTTCAATTTTTGATTATACCATGCTTCACTTGTCTACGATACAAAAAAAGCGGCACAACACGGAAATCAATTTTCAACTTACCCAAAAAATGATAAACAAAGCGCACTGAAAAACTACACAAACTGGCGGAGTATTTCAAAGCAATAGAAACCACAAGTGAGCACAAAGGCCATTTTTGCAGTGTAGGGGAGGCACTGGCAATAGCAATACTGGGTACATTTTGCGGGCTAAAAATACAAAGCAGATACATCAATGGTAAGCGTCAAATAGAGCCGCGTCTGACTCTGTACAGACGCGGCTCTATTTGACGCTTACTTTACAACTTTGAATTAAGGTTTTAGGACAGGTCTAATGAGTGGTCTGTTTTTAATATTTTTCCTATTCTCCTGAACGACGTTCTCGCTGTGGTATATAGCAATATGGCAATGGCTTTCTTTATAGTCGTTGAATCCTTTGTTCTGTTATCTCCTTCTGTGAAGTGGCAACCGCAATCCTTACAGTGAAATCTCTGCGTATCCATCATGTATCCACTCTTTACAAAGTTGTTTGAATCACACTTTTTACACTTTATCCCCATTGCAATCTTCCCTTTTTCAATTATTACATCATGTAGCGTATGATTCTGTCAACACTCCCAAAAAGGTTAATTCTTTAAGACTATCAGCAGAGAATTTAGAAATAGGAACAGTCGCAATCTAAACCTGTTAGAGTGCCGTGTGCGGTGAAAGTCGCACGC
>WQVV01000210.1 GCA_009785665.1 Defluviitaleaceae bacterium | reverse complement strand
GGCATTACAATGTCAAGCGGAAGTTGTAGAACTTCGCGTGTTACTGTAGATGTCATTGGAAAATCACGTCCTTTGGAATTTTGTGGAAGTATACCACGCGAGAAATTGCGGGCAATGAATTTACTGAATATTTTCAATTGTTTCTTTCATTCAAAATATTTCATTTTGCCCTGTCGATTGATGGGGATTTTTTATGTTTCGATACGAAATGCGAATTGTTCGCGCCATTCGTGTCAGTAATTAGAGGAATTTTTTGGTACATGAACTCCCAACCTCTAGCATAAATATAACTTGTCTAGCACATTGCGTTAGAACGGGGGAGTTGAAAATGGATAGATATAGTGGGTTAAATACACAAGAAGCGGCGGCTTCCGCAACGCGATACGGAACGAATGGGCTTACCAAAAAAGCGCGGGTAAGTTTTTTCAAGCGATACTTAGCAAGTTTTGGCGACCCGATTATTCGGATTTTGTTGGTGGCGTTGGGGGTTAATCTTCTGCTACTTTTTCGTGATGCTAACTGGTATGAATCGGCGGGAATTGCGGTGGCGGTTTTGTTGGCGACGCTTATTTCCACGCTTTCGGAGTATGGCAGTGAGTCAGCTTTTGAGAAATTGCAGGAAGAAGCCGCGAACATAAAATGTCGCGTTAGGCGCAATGGGAAGATTTCGGAGTTACCAATTGCGGAAATCGTAGTTGGTGACGTGATTTTCATAGGGGCGGGAGAACGCGTTCCAGCGGATGGAGTTCTAATCGGTGGTGATGTTGATGTAGACCAATCCACTCTAAACGGCGAAACGCAAGAAGCCCATAAAATCGCCCACGCCGAATGTGATTTAACACAACTCATGCGCGAAACAGCCGACGGTGATTTTCTATCGCCATCGGGATTATTTCGCGGGAGCGTAGTTTGCGCAGGCGAGGGCATAATGTGCGTAACCCGCGTAGGTGATGGTACATTCTATGGGCAGTTGGCCATAGAAATTCAAGAAGCGAAAATAGAAAGCCCACTGAAAGCGCGTTTAACCCAGCTTGCGAAAACAATCAGCCGTTTCGGATATGCCGCCGCCGTTATTGTGGTGGTTGCGAATCTTTTTAACTCAATCGTTTTGGCTAACGATTTTGATATGGATTTAATAATGGCGCATGTCTCCGACTACACGCAGTTAATCCGCGACATTATGACGGCAATTACGCTGGGAATCACGGTAATTGTAATGGCAGTTCCCGAAGGGCTTCCAATGATGATAACGGTAGTGCTTTCGGCAAACATGCGCCGAATGCTAAAAGATAACGTGCTAGTACGAAAGCTGGTAGGCATAGAAACTTCTGGAAGCCTAAATATTCTATTCACCGACAAAACAGGCACGCTAACAAAGGGCATGTTGGAAGTAGTAAATTTCATAACCGCTACAGGAAAACTTCACGACGCGGAGCAATTTAAGAAAACACCATTATACCGCCGTGTCGCGCTGAATTGCTTCTACAATAACGGCGCGCAACTTACCACAAAAAAAATGCGAACCGTAGCGATAGGCGGCAATTCCACCGACCGCGCCTTGCTAGAATATGTAACCGAAATAGCCGCAAAACTTCCGTTATGCAACAAGGGTTTTACAAAGCCGTTTAACTCGAAGGAAAAACTTGCAGTAACTTCAATCTCTGGAGAGTTCACCAAAGTGCTAATCAAAGGCGCACCGGAAATTCTGCTACCCGCCTGTAAATACGCTTTTGCAGAAAATGAAAGCAAGCAAGATTTCGCGGCATCAACAGCACTAAAAGGCGCGTTGCAATCTCGCGCCCGCGACGGAATGCGCTTGCTTGCATTATGCGAAGCCGACAACACAACAGACGCAAACGCCAGACGCAATTTAACTCTAGTAGGCTTCATAGGAATACGCGACGAAGTTCGCCCAGAAGCACGCGGCGCGATAAGCGAAATAATGGGCGCGGGCGTACAGGTAGTAATGGTGACAGGCGATAACCAAGACACCGCAATAAGTGTAGCAACAAAATTAGGTCTGCTAACCCCAGAAGACGGCGAACAATCCGTGCTAACAAGCCGCGCTCTAAACCAACTAAGCGACGCAGAAGTAAAAAGACTTCTACCCCGCCTAAGAGTAATCGCCCGCGCCCTACCCTCCGACAAAGGGCGGCTAGTGCGTCTTTCGCAGGAGAAGGGCTTAGTAGCAGGCATGACAGGAGACGGCGTAAACGATGCCCCCGCATTAAAAAAAGCCGACGTAGGGTTCGTAATGGGCGACGGCACAGAAATCGCAAAAGAAGCAGGCGATATAGTAATTCTTGACAATAACTTCGCATCAATAGTAAAGGCTGTGTTGTATGGGCGAACTATTTTCAAAAGTATTCGCAAGTTCCTAATTTTCCAGCTTACAATTAATCTTTGTGCGGTGGGCGTTTCGGTAATTGGGCCGTTTATCGGCGTTCCCGTTCCCGTAACGGTAATCCAAATGCTTTGGATTAACATGATTATGGACACTCTAGCAGGTCTAGCCTACGCAGGCGAAACCCCTTTGGCAGAATACATGCGCGAAGCCCCAAAAAAACGCAACGAACCAATCATAAACAAATATATGTTCAACCAAATAATTACCACAGGCGTTTACACCACTTTGTTAAGTCTGGCGTTTTTTAAACTTCCATTCTTTGCAGAAGCCTTCCGCAATGATGAACGCTATCTACTTACTGCTTTCTTCGCGCTATTTATCTTCGCAGGGGTGTTCAACAGCCTAAACGCCAGAACTTACCGCCTAAACATCTTCTCCTACATTGAGCGTAACAAAATGTTCATTGCAATAATGATTGCCGTCTCCGTAATGCAACTTTTGCTGATTTACTACGGCGGAGCAGTTTTCCGTACAACAGGTTTGAACTTCAGCGAATTAACCCTTGTAATTGCGCTGGCGTCCACCGTAATCATCTTCGACCTTGGACGTAAGATTTTCCTACGGTTGAATAAACGCAAAGGTTTTATTTAAAACCATGAACTAAAAGAATGCCCCAAGTTGGAAATATCATTTCCACAGCTTGGGGCGTTTTTTTTGTGGTTTGCCCTGAACTTGTGAAACACACGGAAATCAATTTTCGAGAGTGTTGACAAAATCATATATTACATGATGTAACATATGATTCTGTCAACACTCCCTGAGCTAGATATTAAAGTCATTAAAATCGCTTGCAAATTAGCAAACTATGGCATAGAATGCCTACATCAAATAAATTTGCCAAGAATGGCAGGGGGTAATTTTATGAAGAGACTTAAAAAGTATGTAGCGTTTGCAGTTGTATTTCTTTTAGTTTTCGCGCTACTGCCTAGCGTTGCCCTTGGTAATCAGGGGACAGAATTTACATTTGAAGGCGAAGGATTTTCCGTAGAGTTTCGGTTAAACAGTTTTTGGGATACGGGTTACAATGCGGAAATTAGAATTACAAACACTGGTTCGGAGGGCATATACGAATGGGTATTGAACATCAATCGTGATATGGGTCTTTCGGAAAACTGGTTGAATGGCGGGCGCGTAGCGCATCAAGACGCAAGCCAAACAACAATAGGCGCGTTGGACTGGAATAGTTATATCCCTGCGGGAGGTTCAGTATCGCTGTGGCTGTACGGAACTCACGACGGCGACAAGCCAGTACCAACAGACTACAGGCTAACCAGCAAGGAACTTCGCGAAGTACCAGCCGAAGATTTCACCGTAACAGTAAACAGATATTCGCAATGGGCAGATAGGTTCAACGGCTCAATAAGCCTAATAAACACAACCGACCGCGTGATGAAGGGTTGGCAGGTATCCTTTGACATAACAGGTGGCGGCGCGGAACTAACCGATGTCTGGAACGCAGAAGTTTTACAAGAAGACACGTCTTCCGCCACGCTAAAACATCGTCCAAGAAGCAACCAGAGTTTTCACCCAGACATGAATCTTCATCTAGGAATGATGGGAACAAGAGCACAAGAAGATTTCGATTTTGAAAACATAACCCTATGGGAAAAAGTAGCACTACCATATGACGGCTGGAGCGACAGCAATCTCGACAACGACCCAGAAGACGACCAACCAGAAGATAACGAAAACGTATATATCGGTTTTCGTCCCCTACCAGAGCTACTCCCACAAGGCTGGGATAGCTAAGCTAAAAGCACGCAAAACGCCCGCATTGAAAAGCGAAAGGGGCTGTTGCAAAACTGCAAAATGCAGTTGGCAACAGCCCTTTTTCGCTTTTCTCGTTGATTCTTCCCTTCATTTTTCAGAGGGGACTACTTGGGGCGTTTTTATTTTGCAGCAGCCCCTTTTTCACGTTGTATTTGTCGTGGGTGTTCTGGTTCGATTAGTCAAATAAACGCCACCAATAACCAACACTGCCCCAATGCCTTGGAAAAAAGTAAAGTTTTCCTGTAGGATAAAAACCCCAGCTACGATTGCTATTATTGTAGAAATACCTGAAAAGGAAGTAGTTCTGGTCGCGCCAATTTTATCTATTGCAATGTTGTAGAACAGAAAAGCACCAACAGAACTGCCAATTCCAAGATAAAGTACAGACACCAAAAAACTAATATTTGTAAATGGGAGTACGGCAAAAGTAGATAACGTGCCATTAAGCGCGTTTTCTATTAATGCGATGGTGGTGAAGGAAATTGCGCCAAGGGCTATCATGATATAGGTTTTTTCCGCGCCGGTAAATTCTTCGGCTTTTTGTGCGAAAACTGCGTAAAGAGAGTATGAAACAGTTGCGAGAAGTAGCATTGCATAACCAAAGGGATTAAACACAGCGTCTATTCCTTGCGAAAAAACGATAATTACAACGCCGAAAACGGTGACAGCAATTCCTATTGCCTGTAATTTTGTGGGGATAATTTTCAGCACGATAATGGAACACAGAAGCGTTACAATAGGAATTGTAGAAATCATTGTGCCGCTTTCAGATGCAGAGGTTTGGCTAACGCCGATTGTCTCGCCAACAAAGTACATAAATGGATGGAAAATTGCAATCAAAATAAGGGGGCGCAAAGATTTCCCCCTAAAATCAACCTTAATAATCCGCAGTAACACGCATATATTATAAAAAGCAAATGCGATTATAAATCGCCAACTAAGTAATGTCATTGGCGATACCAAATATGTTGCGGTTCTAGTAAACAGCAAACTAAAACCGAAAATAAATTGACATGCCAATGCAAACCCAATACCAACTAAATATTTACGCTTTTCCACCAAAATCCCCTCTTTCGTATTAGACCTCTTGCATAATTAGCCAACGCCGCCTTTGCGGTCTTTTTGGCGCAAGCCTGCGTCGGCTGTTCCTTGCGTGCCGCTGGCACGCCGCGTCACTACCTCCTTGTCTTGCCCCAAAAATC
>WQVV01000209.1 GCA_009785665.1 Defluviitaleaceae bacterium | reverse complement strand
GTGCTGTTTGAGGAACTTGGATTCAAGTACATTGGGCCAGTGGACGGGCATGATATTCCCGCGCTTTTAAACGTGTTGCAACAGGCGCGCTCTATGAAAGGTGCGGTATTGTTGCATGTTCGCACCACAAAGGGCAAGGGATATAATATTGCAGAAAAGTCGCCAAGCAGTTATCATGGTGTTGGTACATTTTGCGTAAAAACTGGGAAGCCTATGACAAAACCCTCCGCGCCTTCGTATACAGATGTTTTCTCCAAACATCTATGCAGACGGGCGGCGCGGGATTCACGAATTGTTGCAATCACCGCGGCAATGTCTGACGGCACAGGGCTTGAACGATTCAAAGAGCGATTCCCCAAACGGTTTTTCGACGTAGGAATTGCAGAAGGTCACGCAGTAACCTTCGCGGCGGGGCTTGCAAAGGGCGGATTGCGTCCAGTGTTTGCGGTGTATTCGTCATTTTTGCAACGGGCTTACGACCAAATTTTGCATGATGTTGCCGTACAAAATCTCCCCGTTATTTTTGCAATAGACCATGCTGGCGCGGTTTGTCGCGACGGCGAAACACATCAGGGCATTTACGATATTGCGTTTTTGTCGCATATTCCAAATATTGTTATTCTCGCGCCTTCCAGCGGGGCAGAACTCAACGAAATGCTAGATTTCGCGCTAAATCACGACGGCCCAGTGGCAATCCGTTATCCAAAAGAAGTTGCCCCCGAAGATTTTTCCGAAGAATTATTGTTGCATAATGGCAAAAAAATCGCTATTGTATCGGTAGGGGCAATGCTGGACACAGCACGACAGGTTGCAGAAAAATTTTCAGCAGAACAAAACGAAAGCGTCGGGCTATATAACGCTCGTTTCGTAAAGCCAATAGCCCCAGACTTGATAGCGCAACTTAGAAAATACGATTATGTATTCACCATAGAAGACGGAATAAAAATAGGTGGCTTCGGCGAAAAATTAGCCCTCTCTCTTTCAGAAGAAAACGTAAAAGTCCACAACTTCGCCTTCCCCGACATTTTCCCAGAAACAGGAACACGAACAGAGTTGTTTACGCGCTATGAATTAGACGCGGAAAGTATATACAAAAAAATTAAAACAACAATTAAGGAGAATTAGCATGGACAGCAAAAAGCAACGCAATCGCAGTATCGAACGCAAAAAAAGAAACAAACAAAATTTGTTCAGAGGAATTATGGCACTAATCGGAATTGCCATAATTGGCGCAATTGGCTTTGCCATTTGGGACGGCTTAAACCGCCGCACAATCATGACCTTTGAAGGCAATCGCATAGCCACCAGCGATTTTAGATTTTTCTATTTGGGACAAGAACCAGCACTAGGCACGACACAGCGCGATAACGCTATGGAAGCGTTAGTTTCAACGCTAACAATCCTAGACCGCGCCGAACGCCACAATTTAACAGTATCCCCAGAAGACCGCGCCGAAATTAATGAAATGGTGGCAAACCTAAACCTACAAAGCCCTCCAGGATTTTTGAACTTTATCTCGGACGAGCGTATAGTAGAGCTATTTTCAATAGACAATTTAGGCGACCAACTAATGGACATTTACTTTCCCGACACCTTAACCGAAGACGAACTGGCAGAAATGGTAGAGGAACATTTAGAAGAGTTCCGCGCCCACTGGGAAACAATGAATCTGAAATATATCGTGTCAACAGATGTTGGAGCAATGGAATCGGCGCAAACAGCACTAGAAAGTGGCGCGGATTTTGATACAGTAGCCCGCACGTACTGCGAAGCTCACCAAGACGGCGAAGAAGTAGCCGTAATGGAGTTCTGGGATTTTGTGCAAGAATACCAAACATGGGATTTTTTAATGGAAATCTTCGAGCTTGAAATAGGCGAAATCACGGAAACTTTGGTAACGGAAGACCATTTTTTCATCATACAAATGTACGAGCGTATAGTTGACTATGACGCAGTTGCTGATGCACTTCGCAACGAAGCACGCTTTGGCGACTTCCACGAAATGGTTGACGAATGGATTGCGGAAGCCAACTACGAAATAAACTACCGCGCATTCAACCGATTCTAATGAACACAATAAGAGTCATCGCGAACGAGAAACGCGACCCCGCCTTT
Organism: Defluviitaleaceae bacterium; assembly: GCA_009785665.1. Taxonomy (GTDB): domain Bacteria; phylum Bacillota; class Clostridia; order Lachnospirales; family WQUN01; genus WQVC01. Next base: position 3,340 of record WQVV01000209.1, on the reverse strand, counting down.
GCGTATGCAAACGAAGTAAAAGCCTTCTTGGACGGGCGGGGGTTTGACGCTGAAATTGTGCATCCCTGTGCGCAAATTAATTCTGCGTTGTTTTGCGTGGTGCTTGGCGGTGATGGCACAATGCTACGAGTTGCGCATTACGCGGCAGTTTACGACATTCCCATGCTTGGAATCAACTTGGGCAATCTGGGTTTTCTCACGGACGTTGACAAGAAGCAGGGGATAAAAGCCATTGAGAAAGTTTTGGCGGGCAGACACTCGTTGGAAAAACGAATGATGCTGGAAGCGGATTTTGGCGCAGAGGAAATAGTTCCGTTGCAAAAGCGGCTCGCGCTGAATGAAATTCATATCGGCGTAATGGGCAAACTTGTGGATTACTCCATTTATGTCAACGAGCAACGCATGGCCACTATTCGCGCTGATGGAATTATTGTTTCCACGCCCACTGGCTCTACCGCGTACAATTTGTCTGCTGGCGGCCCGATTCTTGTATCGGGCGGGCAAATGATGGCCATTACGCCCGTTTGTCCACACAGCCTAAGTGCGCGGCCGTGGGTGGTTGGCGCGTCTGATACGGTTCGTGTTGTGGCTAAGCAAAATTCGCAAGTTTTTGTAGATGGTTACGAACGCGGCTCTGTTCCCGTTGGGGAAAGCGTTTTAATCAAAACATCAGATTTTCGTGCAACAATCATGAGAACTACAAGTTTAAATTTTTATACAACATTAAGAAAGAAGAAGCTGCTATGAAACAGGAACGCCATCAGGCAATTTTGGAAATTGTAAACTCGAAAGATATTCTTACACAGGAAGAATTAACCGCAGAACTAAGCGCGGCGGGATTCCCCATAGCGCAGGCTACGGTTAGTAGGGATATTAGGGAACTAGGATTAATCAAGGAAAACACCCGCTCGGGGCAAAGATACGCCTTGCCAGCGGGTGGCGAAGCTATTGCAAATCCGTTTACGCGGGTGTTTCGTGCAGGGCTTGTTTCCGTGGATTTTGCGGGAAACATGATGGTTTTGCGTACCCTCAGCGGAATGGCCATGGCCGTTGCCACCGCACTGGACGACATGAGTTTCCCCGATATTCTGGGAAGCGTTGCGGGTGATGATGTTGTAATATGTGTTGTTAAATCCAAAGCGGCCGCCGCCGCGCTAACGGAGAAGTTGATGCCATGATTACTAACATGAGGATTCAAAATGTCGCACTAATTGATGAAGTTGAAGTTACGTTCGCGCCTGGTTTGAATATTCTTTCGGGCGAAACGGGCGCGGGTAAGTCCATTGTTGTGGATTCGATTGACTTTCTGCTGGGTGGGCGAAGCTCCCGCGACTTGATTCGCGCTGGCGCAGACTTCGCCCATGTAGAGGGCGTTATGCAATTTGAAAGCCCTCTGCTGGAGTTCGTTTCCGACGGGCTTCACGCGCTTGGGCTGGAAATGGAAGACGGGCAAATCATGATTTCCCGCACCATGCACGCCGACACGGGCAAGTCAACTTGCAGGGTAAACGGCCGCACGGTAACAGTGGGCATTCTAAAAGATGCCGCCGAATTATTAGTAGACCTTCACGGCCAACACGAGCATCAAGGTCTACTAGACCCCGTGAAACAACTAGAAATGCTCGACCAATTCTGCGGCGAACAAGTCACTGCCCACAAGGCAACGCTGGAAGGGCTTCTTTCCCAGTACAAGGAAACAAGCAAAGCGTTGAAGGCAATCGCAGGCATAGGCAATCAGCGGCAGGAGCAAATAGAAATCTGGAAATTCCAGTTGAATGAAATTGAAAGCGCAGACCTAAAAATAGACGAAGAAGACGGGCTAATGGCAAAACAAACCCGTCTAAGTGGCGTGGAAAAATTGCACAAAAATTCTACGTCCATAGTGGCAATGCTTTGCGGCTGGACTGCTCCAGGCCAACTTTCCGCTGTAGACCAAACTGCAAAATCCGTTGCCCTAGCCGCCGAAATTGCACGCCTAGACCCCACACAAGAAAATCTGCACGCGTCGCTACTAGACGCGCACACACAATTAGCGGAAATCTCCCAAGACTTCCGCGACTACTTAGACGAACTAGATTCAAACCCCCACGAACTAGAGCGCATAGAAAACAGACTGGACACAATCTACAAGCTAAAGAAAAAATACGGTGGCACAGTAGAAACAATTCTGCAAAAGCAAGACGAACTAAAACAAAACCTAGACAACCTAGAAAACAGCGAAGTAGAAATAAAACGTCTGCAAGGCATTCGCAAAGGCATAACAAAAGAAATAACCGCCCTATGCGACGAAATGAACACCCTAAGAGTAGCAGGCGCGGAACACATAGCCAGCGCGATAACAGAAGTATTAGCCGACCTAGGAATGCAAAACGCCAAATTCTTCATGGAAATCACCAGAAAAACCTCATTCGGCCCAGACGGCAACGACCAAATAGAGTTCATGATTTCCCCCAACCCTGGCGAACCCTTCAAGCCGTTACGCAAAATAGCATCAGGCGGAGAAATGTCGCGCCTAATGTTAGCAATAAAAACAGTAATGGCAACAGCCGACCGCATATCAACAGTAATTTTCGACGAGGTAGACACGGGAGTATCTGGTCGCACGGCCCAACAAGTAGCCGAAAAGCTAATGGCAGTAAGCCGAACCCGCCAAATCCTATGCATAACCCACCTCCCCCAAATAGCGGCAATGGCAGACATTCATTTCCTAATAGAAAAGAGCGTTCACGACGGTCGCACTAGCACCTCCGTAAACGCTCTAAAGCAAGAAGAAATAATAAACGAAATAGCAAGACTAACAGGCGGCGCGCAAATAACCACCGCAACGCTAGAGTCGGCAAAAGAGATGAAGTACCAAGCAAACGCCCTAAAGGTAAAAGAAATAGGCGCGATTTTGTAGGATTAAAGATTAAGGTCAAGAGATTTAAAGTCAAAAGATTTAAGACCTTGGGGGAGAACCTTTTCTAAAGAAAAGGTTCTCCCCCAAACCCCCTCTCCAAAAAATTTTAACATTTGCGCCTTAACATGAGTGGAAATCGAACGAAGCTAAACAGCCGCAAAAGAAGGGGTCAAGGGGGCTGTGCCCCCTTGCAGGGGATTGGGGACAGCGTCCCCAAGGTCTTAGCTTCGCATTGATTTTTAAATTAATTTCACGCATACTATCTTTACAGAAAGGACGATGTGGAAATGAAAATTGGGGATTATGTTACGCTAGATGAAATTGGAAACCAAAGCGAGTGCCGTTGGGTGGTGCTTACAAATTTAAAATTCGTTGACTATGGCGATTACGAAGGTGTTGAAGGTGGTATCATAAATTACATTGCAGATACAAAATCCGAAG
>WQVV01000208.1 GCA_009785665.1 Defluviitaleaceae bacterium | reverse complement strand
GTTTATACATTTTTTCAAAATTTCGGATTCTGTTATGTTTGCGAATAGAATGTTCATGCGTCCTCTTTTCAGGTTTAGACCTGTCTTTTTTTTGTTGCACAGGCAACAAAGTATTTTGTTAGAGTATAGTATAGTTTGCAAAATGAGCAAGTAGGAGGGGAAGATTTTTTATGCGGAAATTTCTGTTACTTACTTTAACGGCTTTGGCGATTGTTTTTGTGGGGTGTTCGTCGGAAGAAGATTACGCTAACGGCGTGGAAATTCGCGTAGCGGCAATGCGTGGGCCTACGGCAATGGGTTTGTTGCATTTGATGGACGAGCAAGAACGCGGCGTAACGCGCAATAATTATGATTTCACATTGCTTGGGTCGCCCGACCTTGTTCCGCCATTATTGGTGCAGGGGGAAATTGATATTGCGGCTGTGCCTGCTAATTTGGCGGCTGTATTGTATAATCGTTTAGACGTGCAGGCTTTGGCGGTTGTAACTTTGGGCGTGTTGCATATTGTGGACACGACAGATACAATACATTCGATTGCAGATTTACAAGGGCGAACGATTTTTTTACACGGGCAGGGTGCGACACCAGAGTTCGCGCTAAATTATGTCTTGATGCAAAATGGTCTTGTGCCTAATGTTGATGTCAACATTGAGTTCCGCGCAGAACATGCAGAAATTGCCGCGTTGCTGGAAGCTGGCGTGGCAGAAATCGCGTTATTACCAGAGCCGTTTGTTAGCACAGTTTTGGCGCGAATAGACGGACTTAGAGCGGCGTTAGACTTATCGGAAGAATGGAATCGAGTACAGCCCGATTACGGCTTAATAATGAGCGTAGTAATCGCCCGCAGAGAATTTATTGAGAATAACACTGAAGCAATAGCAATTTTTATGGAAGAATACGCCGCGTCTGTTGAGTTTGTTAATTCGCAAGTTTCGGCGGCGGCGCAACTTGCTGTTGATTTTGAATTGATTCCAAGTGTCGCAATTGCAGAAGCCGCAATTCCACGTACAAATATAGTGTTTATCACAGGCGAAGAAATGCGGCAAAATTTATGGGGCTTCTACGAGGTTTTATACCGCGCAGAGCCGCAATCCATAGGAGGCGAAATGCCACATAACGATTTTTTCTACGGCGTGACATATGAAATAGGTTTATCCAATAATCCAGCCGTTTTCCCTAACTAACATGACGGCGCAACCGCGTTCCCCCGATAACAAAAATCGCAAGCCGCACAAACGCCTTAATACCAGAAGGCGTTTTTTGGCTTTTTTAAAAACCGTCGCTGTTATTGTTTTTTGGTTATTGGTTTGGGAAGTTGTTACGGTTTTGGTTGCAAGTGATATTGTAATTGTTTCGCCGCGTGTTGCTTTTGCGCGGCTTTATCAATTGGCGCAGACCGTTAATTTTTGGGTAAGTATTGGGACTTCGCTTGGGCGTGTTTTGCTTGGTTTTGTGCTTGCGCTTGGTTGTGGTGTTGCATTGGCGGCGTTATCTTCGCGGTTTAAGATTGTTCACGCGCTGGTTCTGCCTGCGATTAATGTTCTCAACGCCGTGCCTATTGCTTCGTTTACTATTCTCGCGCTTATGGCTTTTCATGCGTCTAATCTTTCGGTGTTTATTGCGTTTGTTACGGTCTTGCCGATTGTTTTTCATAACACAAAAAAGGGCATTGAAAACACCGACCCTTTGCTATTGGAAATGGCAGATGTTTTTAGGATTCCCGTATGGAAGCGGGTTTTGTTTATCTATGTAAAAACTGTCGCGCCGTATGTTGTTTCCGCCGCGAGTGTTGGCATTGGCTTCGCGTGGAAATCTGGCATTGCGGCGGAGCTAATTGGTGTTGTTAGCGGAACTATTGGCGCGAATCTTCACAACGCCAGAATTTTCTTAAACACCGCCGACGTTTTCGCTTGGACAATCGCGATTATTCTGCTAAGTTATGTTATGGAGCGGGGTTTTAAAGTTGTTTTCAAAGAGGTGCTAAAATGGCAATCGAATTAAAGGGAATTTGCAAATCATTCGGAGAACCACCCGTTGCCGTACTTGAAAATATCTCCATGACCTTTACCAAAGGAATCACTTGCATAATGGGGCAATCGGGCATTGGCAAAACCACGCTTGTGAATATTTTAGCGGGGCTTGTGCCGCCCGACAAAGGCGAAATAATCGGGCGCGATGGCAAAAAAATTTCCATGGTATTCCAAGAAGACCGCCTTCTAAATTGGGAATCTGCAATAAGCAATGTAATGCTAGTAACAACCGCAAAAGACCGCGACCGCGCAATTAAACTACTAACCGAAGCGGGGCTTTCTGAAAGTTTAAACAAAAAAGCCGCCGAACTAAGCGGCGGCATGAAACGACGTGTATGCCTATGTCGCGCCCTAATCTCCAGCTACGACATACTAATCCTAGACGAGCCTTTTAAAGGCCTAGACAACACAATCAAACCTGCAATAATAGAAATGGTAAAAACTCACGCAACAGGAATAATAATCTGCATAACCCACGACCCCACAGAAGCAGAAATTTTAGGCGGCAAGGTTATAACATTGTAGGGAGTGTATAAAGTGGAAACAGAAAACGAAAAAAGAATAAATTGCTTCAAATGCGTATATTACGCAACTACATGGAATCAGAATTTTCCGCGTTCGTGTAAATTCTTTGGCTTCAAGTCTTCCGAAATCCCATCGAGTGTTGTATACAGCAGCACTGGTGAATGTTGCAATAGTTTTGTAGCGAAGGAAAAAACAGAAACTTCCCAATAAGGCGTGCTGCCACTATAAAAACAGCACGCCTAGATTTTTTACACACTAGAAGATAGTATCTGGCTTCGAGACGTACATGAAGCTTGCCACTGCATGTAATCGGCGAAAAGCGGCTACGCCGCTCGTCTTGTGTTTATTACGCCTAGCCTTACGCCTTGGGTTACTATTGCTAGATTGTTGTGAATGCTGTGTATTTCGTCGTAGCGACCTTGGGGGATTATTGTTTGACCGTTGGTGTCGCGTAAGCCTTGACGATTGCCTGTTCTTACTATGAAGCCGTCGTCAATAGGGATTACGTTGTCGTAGCGTCCTAGGGTTATTATTTCGTTGCCCCTTGCGTCTATTGCACCCCAACGGGCGTTTTCTAATTCCCATGTTTCTGGGTTTATTGTGCCGCCGCTTCTTACTACAAAAGTGTTGTCAGATGCGGGGTGAATGTCGTCGAAGCGACCTAGTGCTATTATTTCATTGCCGCGTGCGTCTAGCGCACCCCATCTTGCGTTGTCCCATTGCCATGTCCAGTTGTCTCTTTCGCCACCGCTTCTTACTATAAACCCTCCGTTGGGTAGGGGGTGAATGTAATCGAAACGGCCAGGGGGTATTACTTCTTGCCCGCGCAGATTTAACACGCTTATGCGATCGCCGTCGGTGACGGTGAAATTGTTTTCTGTTAGCCAAATTGAATCATAGCGAACTGGGATTACTTCGTTGCCGCGAGCATCTAGTACGCCTACCTCGTTGTCCAGCCATACTAAGAAGTGATTGTCACCCGCCGCGCTAATTGAATCATAACGCCCCAGCGGGATTATTTCATTACCACGAGAATCCAACACCGCCCAACGACGATTAGGCCATAAGCCCGTGGTGACAATAAATCTATCGTTGGGAACGGCAGAAATATAATCGTAGCGACCTAGGGTGATTACCTCGTTACCGCGATTATCCAGCAGACCTACGCGGTCGTTGTCCCATACTACAAACCATCTGCCATCTTCCGTAGGGGCTATGTCGGTGAATCTACCTATTGGAATTATTTCTCTTTCGCGTTCGTCTACAACGCCACCGCGTAGGCTTGCGCCCGCCTCAACGGCTACCAAGAAACGATTTTCGGTTACATAGAATACATGGTCGAACCGCCCGAATGTGGCTATTTCGTTTCCGCGTGAGTTTAGGATTCGGAAATATCTGCCTTCGCGTATCACAAAATTCCCGTCTTCGGTTACTGGGTGATGCTCGGGGAAGTCGAATCTACCAAATTGAATAATCTCATTACCTCGAATATCCTCAACCCCCCAGCGGATATTCGGCCATTCGCCGCGTTTTACCATGAATCGACCTTCGCCTATGTAGTGGATTTCGTCGTATCTGCCGAAGGAAATTACTTCGTAAGGCGGGTTGTAAAACGGACGTGTCACAGCCAAAAACACAAAAATCACAATCGCAATCGCGGCAACCACACCGCCAGCAATTGCAACAAGCAACAGCTTACCCGCAGACAATGATGCAGTTACATCAGTTTCAAGCAGCACGCTTTTAAGCTTAGGCGATTTAGGCGGCGACACCACCACCACTGGTGGCGCAGATATATCTTCCGTTACTGTTTCTTCCTTTACACTCGCGGAAGCTTCCAGCTTACTACCGCATTCCGTGCAAAATTCCGCGTCTGCTGTTTTCATATCGAATCCACATTTACAAGTCATATATTTTCCCTCCATATATGCGTTTCGATTTGAAGCGGGCTGAGGACGAGTCAATTCTGCGAACGTTACAGAATCGACGACAGACGAAGCCCAATTTCAAACGAAATCGCTTTATTCGCTACGCTTTTGAGTATATCAAGCCGCACATTTAATTGCAATCAATGTTTCCTCGCCCCACAAGAAAGGTGCGCCAACTTTTTCTTGCCTTTCTCACTTCGTTTATGGAAAAAAATTCTTGACATACGCACGTATGGTGTTAAAATGCACTTTGGACTTATACTTATATTTTGTCGAAAGCCTAACTTTAAACAAAGAAACACAACCGACCTATGGAAGACATTGAGAAAATTCAGCGTGAGTTGATGGCGGTGTAGTTTATTCCAAGATAGACGGCGTTTTGGTCGTCTTGGTTTACGCCAAGATACCGCCGTGTTATAGCGTAGGAACTGTGATTGTAAATTTCCATGAGAATCACGGGGGAAATCCCGCCACTCCATGAATGATAGCCGAAAGTTTTGCGTAGGGAGTGACAGCCTACTTTGTGTATTACGCCTATTGCGTCGGCGGCTTCGCTTATTAGGCGGTATGCGTGTACTCGGCTGATTGATTTTCCTGTACTTAGATTGATTATTAATGATTTGCCCTGCTTTGCTTGCGGGAAGTAGGATTTTAACGCTTTGATGATGTTTTTGTGTAGGGCTATGATTTTGTTTTTGCCTGTTTTCTTTTCAGTGATGGTGATGCTTTTGCGAATGCGGTGGTTTGTGAAGTCGTAAACGTCTTCGCATTTTAGGCGCAAGATGTCGCTTATGCGTAGTGCGGTGTGCAGTGCTACTGTAACTAATACTTGATTGCGTAAATGCCCCTTGTTGCGGTAGTACGCGAGAAATGATTGTACTTGACGCGGGTCGCGGATTGGTTCTGTTAGTGCCATGATTGTTCCTCCTAAGGTTTAAGTCAATTTAAGTTGATAGTCTCCTATGTAACATAATATCTATT
>WQVV01000207.1 GCA_009785665.1 Defluviitaleaceae bacterium | reverse complement strand
GTGTTGAGCTATGTTCAGCAGGAAAGCGGTTTTTCCCATGGAAGGACGCGCCCCAATCAGAATCAATTCGGAGGGTTGAAGCCCTGCGGTACGCTTATCAAAATCTGCAAAGCCTGTTTCCACGCCCGTTACCGCGCCTTGATTTTCATAAAGTTCCTCAAGTTTGTTCATGGAGGTGACGAGGATTTCCTGTATATGCGAAAAATCGCGGGTAGCTACGCCCTGCGATATTTCAAAAATACTTTTTTCTGCGCGTTCCAAAATTGCCGAGGCCTCTTCTTTTGCCTCGTAGCTTGAGTTTGTTATGAAGGTTGAGGCTTTTATCAGCCTTCTAAGCATGGCTTTTTCCCATACGATTTTTGCGTGTTGTTGCGTATTTGCAGACGTATAATATTGCGCCGCTAGGTCTACTATGCGGTCGCGCCCGCCGTTTATTTGTTCTAGCAAACCTTTTTCGCTTAACTTATCGCTGAGGGTGACAACGTCCACGGGAATGTTTCTGGCGAACATTTCTACCATTGTTTCATAAATTTGCTGATTGTCTGGGCGATAGAAGTCCTCGCCTGTTAGAATCTCATTTGCCGTGGATATTGCCTCGCGGTCAAATAACATTCCTGCAAGCACCGCAAGTTCCGCCTCTTGGTCGTTGGGCGGAATCCGCGGTGCTTGCCGTTCCTCGGGAGGCATTACTCTGCCACCAGCTCGAATTTCAGTGTAACTTTAACTTGCGCATGAAGATTAACCGCCGCTGTGTGTTCGCCGATTGTCTTTACCGCTTGTACATTGTATTTCTTCTTGTCAATGGCTACCCCCAATTGCGATTGCACTGCTTCCGCCACTTCCTTGTTGGAAATCGAGCCGAACATTTTTCCACTTTCTCCAACTTTTACGGGGATTTTTATTTTTGCGTCTTTTAGCTTGTCAGCGATTTTTTGCGCCGCTTCAACTTCTTGGTTTAGCTTGTGTTCCGCTTTCTTTTTCTGCGCGTCAAGTTGCGCTAGATTTGTTTTTGTGGCTTCTGCCGCCAACTTGCGGGGTAGTAGGAAGTTTAGCGCGTGTCCGTCGGACGCGTTCACTATTTGACCTTTCTTGCCTATTCCTTTTACATCTTCCAGTAGAATTACCTGCATTTAAAACACTCCATTTCGTTATCTATTTGCAAATTCCCATGCCGCTAGACCTAGTTTTTCTACATAATCGCTATTATAAATGGTGTTACCTTCCGTCACTTGAATCCCGAATAATGTTGACGCAAAAACTGCGGAAGTCAGAAACGCGCCGCGATTGTTCGTGTGAATCCCCGTTGGCTGAAACAGCGCGACATTGGGGTGCTGTTCCAACGCGTAAAGCCAAGCCATAGGAACATCTACGAATAACGTGCCGCCACGCTGGGCCGCATCTTGGTGTGCAGTGGTTATTTGATTTTGACGCGTCATGTCTGGCCAATTATCGTAATTGAACGACGGGTTAAACAACACGGGAATTGCTCCCGTTTCGTGAATTGCTTCGCTTAGTCGCCTTACGTCATTTGAAAATGCTCTCGCGTTTGTGCCACTGCGACCGCCTCTGTCTTGCAGAATTACATAGTCATATCGCTGCGATTGCACTTGACTAACCACGTCTGAGCGAAGACTTCGTAAATCTGCGCCGCCTTGCAGAATTGTGTCGTGCGTTACAGTGATTCCATGCGCCGCCGCCATTTCGGTTACTTGGCGCGGTATGTCGCCAGTGAAGGTGTGGCTGTTTCCAGCCCATAGGATTCTAAATTCCGTCTGCCCCGTGATTATTTCGGGCATGGGAATGGGGGCTTCTTCACTGCCGCCGCAAGCTGTTAGTGTCACGCAAAATGCGCATAGAATTAGCAGTAATGTTAATTTTTTCATGATTAATCTCCTTTTGCTGTCCAGTGTACTAGAATTTCATCTGGAATGTCGTATTCTTCGTCGCCTAGGCGGTAGATTTTTGTTTGTATGAACTCTATTCCGCTTTGTAGGTTTAGCCCGCGAAGGGCTATTCCACGGTGTTCCAATAAGTCTTCGTATGAAATATCGGCGCGAAGCCACGCGCTTTCGCCTTCGCTTGCGTTCGCGTTTGGGAGGAACATTACTGGCAGACCTTGCGCAATTGGCGTGGTTGTTGCGTCGATACTTGTGTAAGGGTTGCCGCGCCGAACTAATCTGGTGGTAGTGTCGCCTTCGTGAATCCAGAGGGCTTCAATCCCGAATGTTCCGCGTATTACATATTCCACGAATAGGCGATATGTCGCGTCTTCTTGCGGGGTGAAGGCTTCTGCTGTGATGATGTTTATTCCTGTGAATCCGTTTGGTTCTTCGTGGAATTTATACACACCTACGTCCAGCCTTGGTTCTGGTGGGGCGGGTGTAGGAGTTGGTTCTATTGGCACTACAGGTTCGGCTTCTTCTGTTTCGATTGGTTCTTCGTAGGGGTATTCGTAGTCATATTCGGTTGCGTATTCTTCGGCGTATTCGGCTTCGTAATCTTCGTCGTCTAGCGTGCTTAGGAAAATGGTCATGCCTAATGCCAAGGCTATAAACAGCAGGGCAACCACTATGATTAAGATGTTATTTCTGCCCTTTGCGCGTTTGTGCGACGCGCTACGCATATCGGTTGAGGGGGTGGACGGTTCTGCCGCCATTCGTTTCAATCGGACCACCAGACCCTTTCATTTTCTGTACGGAAATGGATTACTGCCGCGCCTTCGTCTTCTTCGGGACGGGCTAGGTTAATGTAGCGGATATTATCGCGCATGGTTAAAGTTGTTTCGTTGGCTGTCGCGCTTACTACGAATACCGTGCGACCTTCGTCGCGAAGTTCTGTCATGGCTAGGTGGAATAGTTCAAATTCCATTCTGCGGCTGAAAGTTAGCGGGTTCGCGTCTAGGAGAATTACCACGTATGGTAGATTCAACGCCCTAATATTGGGCATGAAGTTTCGCCATTGTTCAATGCCGCCTGATTGAATGCCGCCGCCTTGTGCAGTCATTGTTACTACGGTGAAGTTTGATACGCCTTGTACTCCGTAGGAAACTTCATCATTTGCGTTGGGAATTTCAAATTGGAATTGCGGCCCAGCGGGAATACCCGCAAAACCAGAAGGTGCGCGAAGCCTATCTTGGAAGACAGTTCCCTGCGGTATATGGCGTGTAGTCGCGGGCGCATACAATGCTTGCAAACTGTGGAAAACTACGGTATGACTGGAAGGCTCGTTTGATTCCAGCGCAACCATGTAAATTTGGTCTATGTGGAACGGTGCGGGTGCATTTGGAAGCATTGCCGTAACCGATTCCCAACCTACGAAATTTATAACTCTCGCGAAGTCAATATTATGGTGTTGCCCGTTGCCATCACGAACGCGACCACGCAACCAATGCTCCGAGCCATCGCCGAATACTTGCAGACGCAGGGCGATTGGTTCGCCAGAAATGGCAATCGCGGGATAGAATGTCGCGTATGCCGCTTGGGTGCGTTCGGTTATGCCAAAGCTGTATTCCAAACGCAGGAAGGTTCTTTCTTGAATTGTCTCCGTGTACACGCGGGTTGATACGTATTCGGCTGGAACGCTAAGAGAATTTAACGACGCGCCAAACATATTCACTTCTTGCGGAAATCCGCCCACTGTTACGGGAATATACGCACGAATCGCGCCAACTGCGGCGGCGATATATCCCGACCCGCCGCCTGTTGCTATGAAGTAACCATTCTGGAAAAACCCAAGATTCGTTGGCGATACGGTAAGCCCTGTTACTTCGGGGATATTCACCTGTGTGCCGTCGGTTGCTGTTCCTGTGAAACTTAGGCGCGTCCTTCCGCCTTCCATTAGGCTGATGCTTTCTTGACGCGGTTGCAATTCTCCTAGCGAGTATGCGTAAATTTCGGCTGTGCCTATGAACGCACCGTACCACACCTCAATTTGGTGAACGCCCGTGCGTAGCGGCGTGTAAGAACCTTGACTCCAGAATCCACATGAAGGAACTGCCAAGAAAGTAGGTTCTTGCGTCGTGCCTAGGGGAATACGATTCCCAAAGGCATCAACCCCAAAAACACTTGCTTGAACAGGGACTCCCGCAACCGCACGAGTTTCGGCGGGTTCGAGAACAATATCAATCATTTCCCCGACAGGCGAATTATCAAACACACCCAACGCGTTAATAACTCGACGTTGCGTATTCCCTGGGTCGGAAGGTAAGTTCGCTACGGAATACACTCCACTAGCCGAACTCGTCACCATAGTAGATGAACCGCCGCCGTCCATGTGCATTGCGTTTACCACACCGTAATGTTGCAAAATCGCGCCAAGTTCGGCATGGGTTACGCCTATCGAATGGGTGCGGCCATCTACAACCATCAGAACGATTCGTCCGTCGCGTGTCGCGCCAACAGCGGTACGCGGGTGACGTTGGCTAGGCGCAACGCCTCGATTAGGCACAAGTTGCCCATTAGCAAGAATAACCGCGCCGCCACCAATTGCCGATTGAATCCCAGTGAAATCGACATTCAAGTCGGTGGTAATTCGGAAGTACACAAATGTCCCAACATCAAAATAATGCTGATAATATGGCAATCTATCTGGCGGAACTAGAATCACAAAGCCATTTTCGGGCGTTTGAACCGTTTGCCCAGCGGCGGAAATTCGTGTCACAATATTGTTTTCCACCACAAATTTTGTAAGGTTTGGAATACGCTCATCAATAGCCGCCGTATCATACATTGCCGCACGGCTAACAACCATAGGCGAGTACATTCCCACGCCAATCGAGTTATACGTTACAACATTAATACGCGGCACTCCATTAGCGTAAAGCCACATAGTAGGCAACATGTACATGAAAAACGGATTATTGTTCTTATCCAAGAAAAACGTAGCAAAATCAAGACCATTCGCATTAGTCCATGCGTTAAGCGAAAGCAGTTGCCCCTCCTGCACCATCGGCCCAAAATATGTCGAATGAATCCGCGCCGTGGTAAAGAAGTCTGCATTTACTCCCGCGACAGCTTCCGCGTCTGATAGCAGTCGTGAAGTAGTTTCACGCAGCCCCAACTCCCGCGAAGATGACACTGGCGCAAGCGTTACATATGGCTCGTCCAAGTCTACAATAAGAACATGCACGTCCAGCATTCCCCTGCTTGTCATCATGCGGCTTTGCTCGTACACAACCCCACGCGAAATTTCCTGTCGAACCCTATGCTCAAAAAATATATCAATCGCACTAGCATAAGCCGTCATAGAGGGCAAAAACATAACCGCCGCTACAACACAAAAAAATAATATCCCCTTTTTCACCAAACATCCCTCCGAAAAATTTGTTACGATAATATTAAATTATTTTCGCGCATATGTAAACGACGATTTGATGTCAATTGATTCAACTGATTCAATTGCCAATAATTGTACCAGTCAAAATTGTTTTTTAGAATTGTTTGTAGTTGGCAGTAATGGTATAATCGTGACAAAATATAATATTTTGTCAAATGGGGTTTGTC
>WQVV01000206.1 GCA_009785665.1 Defluviitaleaceae bacterium | reverse complement strand
TTTGTCGCTAGAGCTGGTTAATGTAGTTGTTACAACGGTTGTTCCTCTTAACTTGCGCATAGTATACATGAAAATGACAAGGTCTTAAAATGATTGGTTCATTGATGTTTTCTAGGGCGTGTTTCCATGTGCACCGGGCTTCGCCCTTGGAAACGAGAGGGCAGAAGCCCTTTTTGAAAGTCGTTTGCTATACCCCCGCATCTAAAGAGAATTTTGCACGCACTACTACACAATCATGCGCGGGGACTTTGGGCGCGAATCTTTCGCGAAAAATGCCCAGTTCTTTGTGCTGATGGCAGTCGTATAGGGATAGGGAAATACCCGACGCGAAGGGTAATCCAATATCCCAGAATAGCAGCGGAACTTCCCTGTCCGCGTCGCTTAGGTTGAAAAATCCCAAAGCTATGTCACCGTTTGTTAGGGTTTTTACCAGCATGAACACATCGTTGGAATGAAACCAGTTTGGCTCTGGTTTTATGCGATACGCGCCGCGGCTTTCTGGGTCTTGGTTGATTGCTATTAGGTCGCGGTTTAGTAAGATGTGTTTTGTTGGTTGGTGGTCTTTTCGTATGTCGAAACCTATCATTAACGGCGAACCCATCATGCACCATAGTGCGAAGTGGGTTTTGTATTGGGTGTCAGTACAGCCGCCTTTTTTGCCTATGAAATCGTCGTTGCTTGCACCGTGCATTCCCACCACAAGCATATCCATATCATTGTGACAAAACGAACCTGTATAGGCAGTCTTGTCAAGTTGCGACAAGGCAAGCCCTTTCACAGATTCCCAGTTATCCCGAATATCATGCGTTGACCTGTACATATGTGCACCCGCTTCACGCGCCCAGTTATATACATCGTCCTCACCCCAATTGCACGCCGAAAATAGAATATCGCGACCACAGTTTTTTAATGCCAAACTCATTCGCTTGTACAGCAGTTCGCCAGATATGTTGCGCGGCTTGAAGCAGTAGTCGTACTTTAAAAAATCGATTTCCCATTCGGCAAATTGCGCCGCATCAGAAAATTCATGCTCTAAACTGCCAGGGTGTCCCGCACAGGTGTGTGTCCCTGTACATGAGTAAATCCCCAGCTTTAGACCCTTAGAATGTACATAATCCGCAAGTGATTTAATTCCTTTAGGGAATTTTTTAGGGTCTGCTACCAACTTGCCGTGGCTATCTCGTTCCTTTAAACTCCAGCAGTCATCTATCACAATATACTCGTAGCCCGCGTCGCGATAACCTTCCGTTATAAACTTATCAGCTATACCGCGAATCAATTCATCATTTATATCCCATGTGAATGTGTTCCATGAATTCCAACCCATTGGTGGTGTTTTTCCTAACATGATTGAACCTCCTATTTTTTCCTCTGAAAATGCATGGCGTATTATAATTACACCCACCAAAAAACACCACGTAATGGGTCTGATAGCAGAAAGCCGTTTTCTAGTGGGAGGAAATCTGTGTTTAAACTTCTTGGGAAGATAATCTGTTCTGCTGGTTGCGAGGGATTTGTTATGTCGCGGTCGAAATCGGGGCTTGCTACGCCCGCTATTGAAACTACATCTTTTAGCGCGCCATTGTGCAAATTAATTTGGCGCAGTACGTTAAAATCCCATACATAAAGTGTGTTGTCCCTGTAGCGTAATCGGGTGGGGCGATAGAAACGCGGCATTGTGCCATCAATAAAATGACGTTCGTTTTGATAGCCTGCCAACAGGTGAAGTTCGTTGTTTTCTGTGAAAAGAATTGTCCCGTTGTCTTCTACTGCAATGTAAATCCGTTCCCCTGCGACGGCAAGCGAAGACGCACCTAGCGGTAGAGTTTGAATGGTTTGCAATTCTTCGGGTGCATCAATGTATATTGCATTTAGACTTGTTTGCCCCGCGTTGTAATCGCGACGCAGGAAGTAGATTTTTCCGTTAGCGATTTGCATATCAAGAATACTTGTGGCTAATGCATCTCCATCATATAAATGCACCAAACCGTAAACGGGGTCGTATTGTTTGATTTGGTGGTGCGTACCGTAATTGTCTTCCCATGCGGTGACTAGAAACACTTGATTGCCATAGGTTCGCACATTGCGGATATTGTGAAAAGTCGGGAGGTCTACCGTTTCTGTGATGCCGTTTACCATTCTGCGTAGTAAAATTGAATCCACAAAGTAAATGCGTCCGTCGTCGGTTATGTCCATGTTTTCTGGTCTAACAAATTCGGGGTTGAGGCCATCTGTCCATTCGCGATAAGTTGTGCCTGCGTACAAATTTACATATCTGTTGGGGTGAAAGCGCATAGAAATATCAACCATACCGTCCATAGGTTCTATAACTTGAACATTTAGGCTGATTTGTTGGAAACGATAGTACCCGTTTATTTGTGTTTCGCCGAGAGCAATGCCCGTTATTCGATTGCCCGATACCTGTACAATCGGGTTTGCCGAATCCCAGCGCAATGAATCGGGCGAAATCCATTGGCCCTCTTCGGCATCGGGCAAAAAGCGCGTGATGTCCAATTCTGTTGACTGCCCTAAACTTACTGTAATCAATTCTGGCGCGACATGCATAGCCGCCAAAACCTCCATATTGCGCCAATGAAATCCCATTGCAAAACTTGCAACCGACACACAAACGCTAAACATAGCCGCAGTACGCACCAACTTGCGGCGGAACAAAGTCCCCGCCATTTGCGGCTTGGCCGATTGCTTATGGTTTTGAATTGCCTTGAGTAACTCATCTGCTGATTGATAACGGTTTTCGGGGTGAATGGCAAGGCATTTTTGAATAATCTTGCAAAACTCTGGCGAGAGGATTTGTTCCATGTGGTGCATGTTTTCGGTGGTGGGCGTAAAACCTACTGCCGCTTCAAACAAGACCACACCAAAACTGAAAATATCTGTGCGTCCGTCGGGCAACCATGTTTCGCTTTCTTGCGGAAGCGCACCAAATCGGGTTGCAATCACATCAGCCGCTTTTTTAAACGCGCCTTTTAATTGCTCTGGCGCGGCATAACTTAATGTAGCCGCCGCCACCTGCACCGACGACTGCCTTTGCGATATTCCAAAATCAATGAGAATGGGTCTGCCGCCCTCTGCAATTATTATGTTAGAGGGCTTCACGTCCAAGTGATAAATTTCTTTCGCGTGCAGATATGTGAATACTTGCGCTATCTCCTCTGCCCAGTCCAGCACCAAAATTTCTGGAATAGTATCTGGCTTCGTGGCGGATATTGAAGACTCATCTGTATTCAAGCGGCGTTGCTCCCCGCTTGGGAGGAGATTGTTTAGGGGTGTGCCTTCGATATAGCTTTCCACCATAAACAGACCTTCGCGTGTTGTAAAAATGTCTATGATTTTGGGAATACCCGTGTGGTTCAGCGTTTTTAGAATATTCGCTTCGTTGTCTGTTAGCTTGCCCAACGAGGACGGCACGAATTTCACTATCCACTCGTTTTCCGTGTTATCCTTTCGCGCTAAAAATACGCGACTCATTCCGCCGCCGCCAAGTTCCCCAAGCAATGTATACTGCCCCCGCAAAACATTCGCGTTGAAATTTACTGGAACGAAACTGGTAGGCGACGAAATTAGTTCCGTTTCGGCTTCTTCGGGGTTTTGTGTGTTTTGCAAAGTTTGCGTCAGTAGTTCCGTTGCGGCTGTTGTGTTTGTTGCGCCTGTTGCATTTGCAAACTTTGTAGTGCTTGTGGTGCTTGTAGTTAGGTTGATTGTAGTCCTATCCTGCTTCAAAATATTGCTGTACAATTTGCTTTGCTTGCGCGAACGCCACAAATACAATAAAAAGAGTAGCGACAGTACAACTGCCACCACTCCTACCATTAATATTATTTCATCACGATACATGTTTTGCCCCCTTTTGCAAGATTGGTTGTTGTCTTTGCTATAATGCTTATTAAGCGAAGTTAAGAATATCGTTTTTCCTTATGTCTATCAATTTTTTTAAACATTCTAAGCTGTCCCCACTGGGATTTATGAACATGAGCGAAGAAGTACAACAATTCTCGAATGTCTTGCCGAAAATAACTGCGCGTCTTCCAGGGGCGCAATCACTGCCACAATTCCCACAAGTGCATATATTTTCCCAAGCAATTCCTTTGGATTGCTCATCAATTTCTGATTCACTATAATCAACGGCGGTTGCAGACCACGCCAGCCAATTTGGTTCATTATGAAAACCACCAATCCTAAAATGAAATACCATCTCGCCTTTATACTTCGCTTCCCAACACCAGTCTTTGTCCTCAAGTGATACATTTTCACCCAAATAATTGATTAACACCAATGCGTTTTCTTGTACATCACCTGTAAGTTTTTCATAAATCATGTCTTCAATTTTCCTTGCAGACATTGTTTATCAGCCCCTATTTTTTAATGTCTTGGATTATACCATAAAGTAACAAGGGAGTGTTGCCATTACAAAAATAGCAACACTCCCTACGCACTACGCCAAATTGAAACATCTTGCCTTCAAGAAATAGGCGAGCTATAATGAAAACAGGAAATGGCGGAGATAATATGCAGAGTGACGAACAGAATCAAATCCGTGTCGTTGATATTCTTCATAATCAAGACAAGGTGTTGAAAGAAAGCCTTGACCTTTATAACGGTAGTACATTGGAATTTTTGGACGCAGAACTTTCTGGCGAAGTTACAGCAATTTTGGGTACAGAATTTACAGAAACCACAACCAAAAAATCTTTTGCGGATAAAGCTTTCGAGGTTATTAACAACGGCGTTCGTGAGGGGATTCACAAAGAATGGGAAGCAGGTATTACGAAAGCGGATATGCAACGGTTTGCTTCTTACAATGCAGACTTATCACGCAACCATAAAATGGATTTTACTACCGTTATAATAACCGCAAAAAATCCAACAGTTACAAGCTACAAAAATTGCAAGACCTTTTAATATTGCTTACGATTTCGTTTATAAGCGATGAGGAATTTAGAAAAGTATTGGAGGCGAACATGCGCGTATTAGAAGATAGCACGGCTGTTAGAGTGTTGGGAGAGTGGGGCAGAAATCAAGAAAGGGTTGCCATAGCAAAAAATATGCTCAGTGATGGTGACGATGCCCCCAGAGTGTCAAGAATCACAGGGCTTGACCTTGCAAGAGTAGCAGAATTACAAACTGAACTACAAGCCCAAGTAGGATAGGGCGTGTTTCCGCGCCCTATCCTACTTTTTCTGTTAAAAGTATCACAATTATTTTAACCCCCGCCAAATGCGCGGAGGTTTTTATTTTTACGGAGAGGACACATTACTCTACCATAGTAGCAAATATAACCTATGCATCATAAGTGCAACATCGCCGCGAGTCATGGAATCCGCTGGGCGGAACGTGCCATCTGCGCGGGGAAGGATTAACCCTTCACGCTGGGCTAGGGCTATGTCACTTGTTGCCCAGTTGGAAATTGCGTCGCGGTCTGTGAAATTTTGCAGTAATGGCGCGGGGTTTGCTGGTGTGGTATAACCCATTTCGTCACGCAGAACGCGAGTGGACACTACAGTTAATTGCTCGCGTGGTAGT
>WQVV01000205.1 GCA_009785665.1 Defluviitaleaceae bacterium | reverse complement strand
GTAATCACACGGCGCATTCGTAAAATTTCTGCGTATGACTTGGTGCGGTAGTTCATAGGAGAACTTGATAGGAGAACTTGCGTTTTGAAAATGCATAAAAAATCAGTTATAATAATAACGAGGGGAGAAGATAATACATGCCATCGAAAAAAGCCACTACCCAAAAGAGCAAAGGCACAAAATTGATATACACTTTTAAGAGCGACGTGCTTTTCAAAATGCTATTTGTGCGACACCCGAATTTGCTGAAAAGATTGGTTGCGGTGCTACTTGGTATATCGCTTAAAAGCATAAAAAATTTCCAGACCATAAATACCGAAATGCCACCAGAAGAAATAGGCAAAAAATTCTGTAGGCTAGATATAAACATGATGGTAGATGGCAAAAGGGTCAATTTGGAAATTCAAATTGAAGACGAGGGCAATTACCCCGAAAGAAGTATGTTCCACTGGGCGAAAATGTTTACATCTTCTCTGCCAGCGGGTAATGACTATTCACTGTTACCCAAGACCATAGTAATAAGCATACTTGGGTTTAAGCAATTCGATTGCAAGGAAGTACATTCAGAATTTGCGTCAATGGAAATCAACCGTCACGAAATATTATCAGACAAGCAAAGATACCATTTTTTTGAATTGCCCAAATTGCCAGATGTGGATTCTATTGATACCACAAGCGAAAAAAATTTATGGCTTGCCTTATTCAACGCAGAAACAGAAGAAGAATTGGAAAAGCTAATAGTAAAGGGTGGTGAGGTTATGAACCAAGCAGTAGAAGCATATCGCGGCATTACCGCCACAGATGAATTTAAGTATTTGGAAGTTTTGCGGGCAAGAACAAAGCACGATGAAGCGCAAGCGATAAATAATGCAAAGAAGCAAGGTGCAGAAGCAGAGCGGGAGCATTGGCAATGCGTAGTTGCAGAAAAAGACACAGCACTTGCAGAACAAGCGGCACTAATAGCTAAACTTCAAGCACAAATAAAAAACCAATAATAGACCTCAAAACCCGACAATTAGGCGCGTAGCCAATAAGTCGGGTTTTGAGGTTTAAATAATTAAATCGGCGTGTTGACATAATAAACCTGCGCGTGTATCATTGTGCGCTGTGTAGCAAAAATAATCATGTGAGGTATTGAAAATGAAAAAATGTATGATAATGGTGGTACTTGCTGGTCTTTTTGTTTTAGCTGCTTGCGGAGCGAATGAATCCCCAATAACACCACAAGATATGGCAAATGCAGAAGATGCAATGTTTATAAGTGTCGGTGATTTTTCGCATTTGAGAACGCCCTATGTTGGTGCAGCTCATGCAACGCATAGCGTAGTAAATGCACTTCCATTACCTGACGAAAACTGGTTGATAGTCTTGATACAGATAGGGCAAGACCACGGCGATTTTGCCGAAAGTTATAGCCCTTATACGCTTACGATTTTTTACGAGCCAAGGGAAGGCAGTGTAATTTCTGGTACTAGAGATGATTTGGAAATTCCAACAGATGCTTTTATAGCCAACTCCGATTTGCTTTTTGACCTTATCGAAAACCTTCAAGCGGTTACATTTTCCATAAAGCTTAACCCCGTGGAAAGTGGTGAAGCGGATAGCGATTTTTTTGACTATCGCTGGAGCAGAAGCCGTCATGGCGAGTATTCATTGCAGATGCAAACGCTCTAGTATGTAAATGTTTGAAAAAGATAAAGGCTGTTTAAGTCTTTCCATTTGCCGCACCAATTCAGCAAATGGGGACTTCAACAGCCTTTCGATATTTCAATGTTTAGAGTGGAAAGGCATGATAATAACTACGCGTCATCATCATGCCCGATAATTTCCTGTACGATATAAGACGGGCGATTTTTCACCTCTGCATAAATGCGGCCAATGTACTCGCCCATGATGCCCAGAATCATTAACACAATGCCTTGCATAAGCAGAACTACGCTAATTGTAGAAGCCCAACCAGGAATAGTAGTGCTGGTAAAAAGCCACTGAAATAGAATAATTGCAATGTGTATAAAGCTTCCAATGGATATGAGAAAACCCAGAGTTGTTGCAATTCTAAGCGGCTTATACGAGAACGCGGCGGTTGCATCTATAGCGAAGGCAATCATTTTGCGTAGGGGGTACTTCGTTTGCCCTGCGAAACGCTCCTGTCTTACATACATCACGGCTGTTTGTTTAAAACCTACCCAGCTTACTAACCCGCGAATATAACGGTGTTTTTCGGGCAGGCGGTTTACAGCGTCACAAACTTTGCGGTCAATTAAACGAAATTCGCCTGTGTCCACGGGTAAATCCACCGATGTCATTCTGCGAATAAAACGATAAAAAATCTTCGCCGACACTTTTTTGAAAAAAGATTCGCCTTCGCGTTTTTTTCGTTGCCCGTACACAACATGATAACCCTCGCGCCATTTTTCCGCCATTTGTGGAAAAATTTCTGGAGGGTCTTGAAGGTCTGCATCTATTATAAAAATTGCTTCGCCACGGGCGTGCGCCATTCCTGCCGAAATCGCTGGCATATGCCCAAAATTTCGCGAAAAATTTACAAGACGCACCGCGCTGTCTGTTTCGCAGTATTCGGCTATTAACTCGGCTGTTTTGTCGCGGCTTCCGTCATTTACAAAAACTAATTCGTAAGTCTCGCCCATGCCTAGCATTACCTTGCTTAATCGTTTATATGTTTCGCCTATTACTTCTTCTTCGTTATACGCTGGAACTACTACTGAATACTTAGGCCTCAACCGTCTCACCTTCACATCATTTTTTAGTTATTTCCACTATACCACATAATTGTAACATTTTTTTTAAGTATTGATTAAATAATTGTTTCGTGATATAGTTGCGATGGACGGCTGTCTGTACAGAAATCTGTTACATACCTGTAGTCTATGGCACATATAAGGAGGGGCGATTATGAGGGGACATAGTCGTTTACACAGGCTTGTAGCCTTTTGGCTTGCCTTTGTGATATTTTTGTCAACTCCATCTGCGTTTGCGCAGACGGGGTATACTTTTGATGTTTCAATTGAAACAGAAGTTGAAATTCAAGAGCCAGCCACCCCCGAAGTATCGCCAGAAAGTGAAACAGCAGAACAAGACGAACAAGGAGAGCAAGAATCCCCCACAGAAAGCAACAACAACGAAGACGATAATAACGATTCCCAAGATAACGAAGAGCAAGGCAACAATGATAACGAAAACAATGAGCAAGAACCCGATAACGAATACACCGAAACTGAAAACGAAGACCAAACAGAAGACGAAGAATCAGAGAACGAGGAAGGCATAGAGGACGAAACGAACGAAGAAAATGAAGAAGGCGAAGACCACGAAAACGAAGAAGATGAAAACGACTATGAATACGAATCCAACGAAGAAGACGACGACGACAACGACGAAGAAGATGATGATGAAAATGAAGAAGACGACGACGATACCCCACTACCTCCATTACCCCTCCCACAACGCAGATATATAATAAGAGAATTTTTGCCATTCACCCATGCAATACCAACGCAAGTGCCATTTGGCACGCCGTATTCCGCACTTGGTATATTCCCAGAAAGATTGTTGGCAATTGTAGAAAATGATGGGCATGAATTTGAGCTACCAATTTTGGTAGAATGGACATCTAACCACCAATTCAATAGTCGAATCCCAGAGATATATGTATTCACGGCGCGGCCTGCTCGCCTTAGTGAAGACAGCGGCTTCTATTTTGTGTACCGTTCAAACATTCTACCAACAATAGAAGTAGAAGTATTAGGCATGGAAGAAGTTTCACTGTGGTTTACGAATTTCGACAATGCCCCGATAGAATTTCCATTCGGAACAACCCGCAACACCATCACCAGAGACAACCGCCTGCCAACAGAAGTAACCGCATCAATAAGGCGGCCACAAGGCAGAGCGGGGCAAGCCGTCCCCACACGAGAATGGTTATCAATAAATATAATCGGGTGGAACGCAGAGGCTTCCTTTAGCTCTAACGTGTCTGGGGTTTATCGGTTTACGCCTATTTTGTCAGAAAACCCAGCGGTATCTGTATGGTACACTATGCCTACTATAGAGGTAGTAATTACTGATGCCGAATTATTTGAAGTAGTGCAATTCGTAAGCCCATCAGCAATTGAGCTTAGTGGGTTTGATATGGAAATTTTATTTGGCGCGTCGCGTGATTCTGTGAACGTGCAAGGTTTTCCGCGTCATTTCGACGTGGAAATTATGTCGCTTAATTCTCCCTTAGCGCGAGCAACCACACCCTACCAACTAGCCGTAACTGACTGGATTTCCGATACATTCCACCCAACAACTATTGGCGCGCATAATTTCCGTCCTGTGTTTCAATCGGGTGATATTTACGTTCCGCAAAGCTTGCTTCCGTTTATTTCTGTAACAGTAGCATCACCATCAGCGATTATGACAAAAATGGTGCTGTTCCCTAACGAAAGAACTCTTGATGTTGCATACGGGACAATGGCATACGCAATAAGCAACAAATTACCTGTTTTGCAAATTACAAAAGAATGGGAGAATATCTGCCCAGATTTCGCCACAAGCCCCTATTATATCGCTGGAATGTTCGACCCCGTTGTGGTGGAATATATTCCACTATGGGAATCAATAACATTCCCCACCGACGGGCAAATTGACTATGATGTTCCGCATCAATTCAAACCTGTTATTACATTATATGTAGGCGATTTTAGCCCCGAAGTTTACGCAAAATTGCAAAACAAGGCTAACTATTTTTCAATATACGTAACAATTCGCAACCCAGTACGAACTATCGTGAGCATAACCACACCAAGCGCGCTAACGGTGTATTTTGGTACGCCCAGTGCATCAGTAGCGGAAATGCTTTCGCCAGTCACGGCGCGTGTTCGTATTACCAATGACGTATACCCTTATGATGACCCGCGTTCGTTTGTGCGTTATGACTATATTCAATTACCGTCATCATATTTCACATGGGGCTCAACAAATTACAACCCCCTTTTCCCTGATGATTACACCTTCGCAATAGAAATAACAGGCAGTAGCGATTTTGCCGTAAGCAATGCATTTACGTCTCCGCAAGTGCCTGTAACTGTGCGACCAATTATAATAACTGGATTTTTGGACTTAGACCCATATGAAGCAACGCTTCCGTTTGGTTCGCCGTACTCTGCTGTTGAAGCAGAACGGCCTAGCTATATCGAGGTTTATGGTGTTCTTTGGTATGGCGTAGACCCCACGACAGTTTTTAGCATTCCAATAACAGGCTGGACTTCCACAAATTTTGACTCGACAGTAATTGGCGACCATATTTTTGTGCCGCAACTTGCCGACGCTATTTCCCCGTACCCGCCATTTGTGCTGTACAACCCGCCTTCCAATTGGCCTAATGTCTTTACTGTTACAATCGAAATGATTCCATTGGAAGACGTGGATTTTATTGGCACGCGTGATGTGAATTTCGGAACTTCTGCCGCAGAAGTTCACACATACGTACTACCCGACACAATCGACGTTTACACATGGGTTTTGCCAAGCGGCGTGATTGGTGCAATTATG
>WQVV01000204.1 GCA_009785665.1 Defluviitaleaceae bacterium | reverse complement strand
TAAATTCATTGCCCGCAATTTCTCGCGTGGTATACTTCCACAAAATTCCAAAGGACGTGATTTTCCAATGACATCTACAGTAACACGCGAAGTTCTACAACTTCCGCTTGACATTGTAATGCCTAACCCATATCAACCACGCCGAATATTTGACCAAGACGCATTGGACGAGCTTGCCGAATCTATCAAAACATATGGCGTATTACAACCAATAAGCGTGCGTCTAATCAACGGGACAAGCTACGAACTAATCGCAGGCGAACGCCGCTTGCGCGCCAGTCGCCTAGCAGGAATGGACACAATCCCCGCGATTCTGGTGGAAATAAACGACCTAGACAGCGCGGTTCTGGCCATAATCGAAAACCTCCAGCGCGAAAATCTGCACTTCCTAGAAGAAGCAGAGGGCTTTCAAAATCTAATAGGCGAATACGCTTTCACACAAGAAGCATTAGCATCACGAATAGGCAAAAACCAATCCACCATAGCCAACAAACTACGCCTACTACGCCTACCCCGCAACATAAGAAAGGAAATAATCGAACACGACCTATCCGAACGCCACGCCCGCGCTCTACTAAAACTATCCCACGAAGACGACCAACTAGCTGCAATAGAAATAATAGTAAGCGAAAACCTAACAGTTCGCAAAACAGAAGAGCTAATAGAATCCGCTCTAGCCGCCCAAAAAGCAATGCAACAAGCCCAAAACGCCCCTCCCCCCCCAGTAGAAGAAGAAAACAAACCCACCTCCCACAACAATTCAATCCCTTTCAAAGCATACATACGGGACATCCGTATACTAACCAACACAATCCAAGAAAACCTAGACATAGTACGCCGTTCTGGCATGGAAACGCAATTCGACATGAAACAAACCGACACAGGCTACGATATTCAAATAACCCTAAGCTACGCCCAAAATGCAACACAGGTTGAAGCTGTTTAAGCGGCAAAGTCGCATTTCGCCGATAGATTATGTAATAGCAGCCACGCATACATCTCGAATCCATGAACAGTTTTTATGGCAATTAAAAATTGCGCCTGTAAATGAGTAGCAATCTCTTAAACCACTACTCATCTACAGGCGCAAAATAAAAAGTTTTTTGATGTCATATTCCCCTAATGCGAAGCGAAAGGAATGTGAAGGGGGTGTGGGGGAAACTTTTGTTCACAAAAGTTTCCCCCACGGTTTTATCTTTTATAATTTACCAAGGTGAATTTGGAACGATAAAATCTTGTGCGTTGTCTCTGGTTACGATTTCTGGTGGGATAATTGTTATTGTTGGGAAATCTCTGCGACCGCGAAGATAGTCTACAGCTAGGTCGATTGTGTCCATAATCATGGTTGGAGAGAATGTCGCTGTGAAGAGGTAGATGTCTTGTTCGTTTAGGATTTCATCGAAATAGGCTTGCATTCCGCCTGCGCCGTTCATTACTTGAATATCTGTGCGGCCAGATTCGCGGATTGCTTGTAGCGCGCCCATGGAAAGCTGGTCGTCAATTGTGAAGATAGCATCAATGTGTGGGTTAGCGGTTAGCATGTCGGTGGTTACGGATAGAGCTTCTTCCATAGAGATTGCGGTTGTGGTCATGGTAACGAGTTCGATATTCGGGAAGGTTGCCATTACATCATGGAATGGAGTTAGGCGGTCAACGTTGGTTGAGCCTACCGCAGGTACGGAGATATAAGCAACTACGCCTTCACCGCCGATAACTTCTGCGATTTTTTCCGCGCTTCTTCTACCAATGTAGTAGTTTGAGCCTAAAAGACGGCTGTTGAAATCTACATTTACATTGCGGTTGAAAACGAACATTGGAATGCCCGCTTGAATAACATCTTCTGCGGCGAAGTCAAGTTCGTCGGAGTGAGGGAAAAGAACTATTACGTCTACGTTTTGGTCGATTAGCTCGGCTAGTTGACCTGCTTGCTCTGCTACGTTCATGGATGCTATTGTGCGGATTCCGCCAATACCTTCGGCGCGTAGTTCGTCTGCTCTCATTTCTGCGAAGAAGTGAACTGCCGCAATCCAGCCTTGCGCGGCGGCGGGAACTACTACTACTATTTCAGAATTAGAGAAAGCGTCTCCAGCTTCCCCTGAGGTTGTTGTTGTGTCGCCATTATCGCCACAGCCAACTACCAATGCCGCCATCATTAGGACGGCTACTAAAAAAATAAATTTTTTCATTTTGTTCCTCCTGAATTTTCAAATGTCAACCCATGCGTTTTGCTGGTCGCTTTTTACACATGCGTCGGTGATTTTCATGATGTGGCGCGCGTCCTCGAAGGTGGTGTACGACGAAGTTTCATGCCTTAGCGCGGCGTAAAACGCGCTTATGCTGTTTGCAAAGGCATCTGCCCAGCCTACGGCGTGACCGTTTGGCAGGGCTATTTTAGATTTTGCGTTACCTGTGAGGTATTTTGCATCTGCGAAGATTTCGATGTTTCCTTCATCCCGATTGCCTATTTTTAGGCGGTCGGGTTTTTCTTGGTGCCATTCTAGTGATTGTTTTGTGCCTTCCACTAGAATGCGGAAATCATTTTTGCGCCCGCTGGTTACTTGCGAAACGCGAATTAATGCTTCAACGCCCGATTGAAAACGGGCTTGAATTATGGCGGCATCTTCGTTTTCAACGACGGCGGGTTTGCCATTGTTAATGCGTTCGGGGTGGAGAGTGGAACGTCTTGCCAGCACCGAAACTATTTTTTCGCCCATCAAATACTGAATCGTATCGAAACAATGCGAACCAATATCCGAAATTGCACGGGTGTTTCCGCCGTATTCCGAAGCAACACGCCAGTTATAGTCCGTGTTGAAAAGCAGCCAATCTTGCAGATATTCCGCCGCGATATACCATGTTTTGCCTATGCTTCCATTGGTTACGCGTTCTTTCATTTCCTCAACCATGGCGTTGTGCCTGTAGTTGAATGACACTCCGCCTACTAGGTTTAGGCGTTTTGCAAGTTCGACCAACTCCGCAGATTCGTGCGTAAACAGGGTAAACGGTTTTTCACAAAAGACGTTTATTCCCGCTTCCAGCACTTTTTTGCTTACATCATAGTGTAGGTTACTTGGCGCGCAGTTATGCACAACATCTAAATCTGGATGCGCCGAAATCATTTCCTCAACGGAATCGTAAAAAAACTCGATACCCGCGCTGTTTGCGATTTCCTGTGCAAGTTCCTTAGTGCGTTCACAAATTGCCACAACCTTGGTGTATGGCACACGCCGAACTGCCTCTATATGCTGTTTTCCTATAAATCCGCCCCCAACAATGCCTGCACGCAGACATTTCAACGACATCACCTCCTGTACGTCAAAAATTTTTCTCACAAATTTTGCTAATCATAATCCACAAAAATTTTAATGTCAATGTCTTATAGTGCATGAGCAAAGTTTGATTTTTCATGAAAACGCGAGTATTATACAAGCAACATGCAAAACAGGGGGCTATGATGAAATTAACACCCGAAATAAAATTTGAATTGAAGCGAATGTTATCAGTAGTTTCGTTTATTGTGTTCGCGCTCGTAATACATGTGCTAAGACAACCTGTGCTAGGTTATAGGTCGCATTTTTTTATGCTTTGGAATTTATTCTTGGCGATAATCCCTTATGTGATAGCGTGTGTGATGCTGGTTATCAACAATTACGTAAAATCAAAATGGTGGATTTTAATTCTGCTGGGGGTGTTGTGGCTGTTGTTTTTTCCAAACGCGCCGTATCTTCTTACTAGCTACGTGCATTTTAGTTGGCGTGGCTTTTTTGGCGGAACTGCATTTTCATTTCCAGCATGGTATGAGTTTCTTCTATTCACGAGCATTATTTGGAGCGGAATAATTGCAGGGCTTGTTTCGCTAGAAATAGTACACGGCATAGCCGAAAAATACTGGGGGAAAATCGCAGGCTGGTTGATGATAGTTATAATAAACTTCCTAAGTAGCTGGGCAATTTATCTAGGGCGTTTTATCCGTCTAAACAGTTGGGACGTTTTTACAGACCCAAGTCTTTTGCTACCCCATATAATTCTGTGTCGGGACAGAACAATTTTTGTATTCGTACTTGGTTTATTTTTGACATTAATGTATATTTGCATAAACAAAAGAGCTAATTCCGAAATGGTCTGTTGAGGAAATGCTATAGACGAAAGCCCCATATGATGCTATACTTCGCGTATCGAAGGGAGATGTTGGAAAATGTTTAGCAGTATAGTTGTGGATAGTGGCTGTGACGTAAGTAAGGAAATTATTGATGGTGAGAACTGCGCACTTACGCATGTTCCGTTAAATTTGCAAGTGGGAGACACCGTTTACCTAGACGACGATAGCCTAGACTTGGACGAGTATTTAAAGGCAATGGAAGCCAGCGCGATAGCCGTAAAAACTTCTGCGCCGTCACCAAGTTTATTCTTAGAGCAGTTTAAAACGGGCGATAATGTTTTTGTGGTTACGCTATCCAGCAAACTAAGTGCGACGTATCAAAGCGCGGTATCGGCTAAAGATATGTACATTGAGGAATATGGGAAAAAATTTATCCACGTCTTCGACAGCCTAACAGCGGCAATAGGCGAGGGCATGATTGCCATAAAAATTTCCGAACTTGTGAAAAAAGGACTAGGCGCGTCCGAAGTAGTAGAGCAAGTAAACCAATACATCAAGGGAATGCGCACATACTTCATTTTGGATAAGTTCGACAATTTAGTAAAAACAGGCCGTGTAAAACCCTATATCGCCAAAATAGCCTCGCTACTAAACGTAAAACCAATCTGCGGCGAGCAAGACGGGGAAATCAAAATGATAGACAAGACCCGTGGCTACTCCAAGGCAGTAACCAAAATGGTAAAAATAATAAAAGAAAACACCCCCGACATAGAAAACCGCGTAATAGGAATAACCCACGTAAAAGCCTACGAAAAAGCTTTAGCCCTAAAAGAAGAATTTATAACCCACCTACGCGCAAAGGATGTAATAATCCAAGAGTGCAGAGGAGTAACAACAACTTACGCCAATCGCGGCGGCGTGATTGTTGCTTTGTAATTAACAAACCAATAATTAAGACTTTAGGAAAACAGTCCACGTTTACGTGTGGGCTGTTTTTATATGCTAGACGTGCTTTTATTTGACGCTTACAATGCTACAGGAAAAGATAGTTAAAAACTGATGCAATTATACAATTTATATGCTACACTAGCCCTCAAGTATAAGAACCGTAGGTTCAAATTTTTTAAGCTGGGAGGCTTTAAATGAAATTCAATTTTTGGAAAGGACGAGTTTTGGCAGGATTTTTGGCATTGACTATGGTAATGGCAATGTTCTCGCCAATTGTTGTCCTCGCAGATGGGGATTACTATTACCCCGAAACGGCATACGAGTACTATGAAGATGAAGCACCCTTCATACTCCCAATTGTCCCACTTGCCGCAAGCATTGAAGCATTAAGTGGGATACAAGTATGGAGCTTGGCAGGAATGCTTGGCACTGTGGCGGTAGGTAGCACGTTTAATGCTAACGCCCAAATTTGGGGTGCTGGGGCAACAATGACTGTACATGAACACAATGGTCTGCACGGATTAACCGTTGCAAGAACTGCTAGTTGGGCAGGAAT
>WQVV01000203.1 GCA_009785665.1 Defluviitaleaceae bacterium | reverse complement strand
TGAAACACCGTCCACGAAAACATTCGTAACAAAGATAAAATGATTTGACCCAGCAATCTCCAGCCGCAAACGGCTTAAATCGGCTTTCATAAGTTTTGCGAAGTTGTTTGCCATTCCAATAGGGACATTACATAAACCAATTGCTTTTTTGTAATCTGTGTAGCGGTCTATTGCCTCTGTCACCATGCCTGCGGGATTGGTGAAGTTTAGCATCCACGCATTGGGGCAAAGTTCTTGAATATCCTTCACAATGTCCAGTATTACAGGAATCGTGCGAAATGCCTTAAACGCACCACCTGCGCCGTTAGTTTCCTGCCCAATCAGCCCTAACGAATTTGGTATACGCTCGTCTTTTATTCGGGAGTCAATTAAACCAACGCGCATTTGCGTTGTTACGAAATCTGCGCCGCTTAACGCTTCGCGTCTGTTTAGGGTTGACTTGATTTCCATTGGCACGCCAGCTTTTTTTGCCATTCGCCGCCCTAGGTTTGTTACTATTTCAAGTTTTTCCTTGCCTTCTTCTATGTCCACTAGCCAAAGTTCGCTTACTGGTAATTTGTCGTGACGTTGTATAAAACCCTCTATCAATTCGGGTGTATAACTTGAGCCGCCACCTATTGTTACAATTTTGATTTTATCACGCTTCATTGAATGCACCCCCGTGTAATAAATGATAAATTGCCCCTATTTTGCCAGCGTCATTTTGAAAAAAGCAGGGCATAACTTGTATGTCGCAAAGGTACTCCGAAATCTTTATAAACTCGTCAACTTTTTCTCTAATGTCGGCGTATATGCGTTGTGTCGCGCTTATGCCGCCGCCTATTAGAATTTTTTCGGGGTCAACCACTACGGCAATATTGTAAATTCCTAATGCTAAGTCATTTACCCAGTCCTTGTAAATTTGCATTAGAGGTTCTGTTTTGTCTAGCTTTTTGAAAAATTCCTTGCCTGTTAGATTGAATCCCTCTTCTTTAGCATACATCAACAGTTGTCCAGTTGAAGTGCAACCCAAAAGCACTTTTCTTTTGCGGCTGGCGGGTAAACGCATGTAGCCAAATTCTCCTGCGTAATTCCTGTGGCCTGTGTATAATTTTCCGTCTATTACCATGCCGCCGCCTATGCCTGTGCCTACTGTTAAACACACAAAATTTTTTGCATCTTTGCCGTTGCCTAGCCACATTTCCGCCAAGGTTGCGCAGTTTGCGTCGTTTTCCATTGCTACGGGAAAGCTATATCTTTTTTGCAAAATTCCTAAAAAATCTACGTCGTCTAAACATTTTAGCGCGCCGCCTTCAAACAGAACACCCGTTTCTTTATCTATGCCACCTGGTACGGATATACCCAAACCATCTAAATTGTCGTACTCAAACACTATGGTATCAAGGCTTTGTAACAAAAGTTCTAAATCGTGGCAGATGGTGTCAATTTTTCTTCCCTCGTCAAGGGAACGGCCTGTATTGTCATACAGGCCGTACTTGACGTGAGTTCCTCCTAAATCAATTCCCAATAAGCGCATAATACGCACGTCCTAATTTGGCGTTATGCCAGCAGGCAAACCAATAAGCGCAGAGTCGATAAACGATTGCATAGCCTGCTCGCGAGTTAAGTTATCCTCCAGATATTGCGTAACAGCTTCAGTGAATGCAGCGTTCATAATAAAGTCAGAGGCTTGAAGATTTTCCAACGAAACATTCGGGGCAGCAAGCGCGAATACATCATGTGGATTTTGCCCGCCCAAGAAATAATACGTGTCAGTGCCAACCATTGCGGCAGAAGTATTCCGCACAACACGCGCACTGGAAAGGAAATCACCTGCCGCAAGCCCAAATACTTCGGCTAGTGATGGGTCAATTTGACGCAACCTTTCGTTGGAGAAGTAACCAGTTGCCCATTTTGTCATTACATCTTCTGTGAACACAAATTCCAAGAATGCTTTTGCAACCTCTGGATTAGGCGCGTCAACTGGTATTGCAAACCACGCGCCGCCCCAATGATACGGAAGCGGCCCTGGAATTGCCGCCCAATCGCCATCGGTATCACCAGCATTAGGCATCAAGATAAAGATTCCCCAAGTAGGCAAAAAGTATGAAAATATTTGACGTGGATTTCCGTGTGCGTCTACCATTGTGTCGTTCATTCCAGCGTGCCATTCGCCCGACCATGTGCCGATTTCGGCTTCCAAACCACTATCCCTAAACACGCGGGCTACATCTAAATATTGCGCCAAAACGGGGTCGTCATGCATTAGCCTGTTGTTTACAATCCATGGAGTGCTTCTGTTTGCAAAGAAAAGATTTGACAGTTCAATATGCGACGAAATCGTAAATGTTTCGCCGTTTGAAATTTCTCTAATACGTTGCGCCGATTCAATCATTGCGTCCATGTCTCGGAAGTAATTTTGAATTACAGCAGGATCGTCTGTGCCGAAATATCTTTGCGCTAAACTTCTTCTATAGTACATAACCCCTGGTGCGGCCTGATGCGAAATTGCACGCAATTGCCCCGCTTCCATACCTGCGTCCAATGTGAATTGATAAATTTCCAACGCATTTGCCGCTGGCAATAAATGACTTATGTCCATAAGGAATGGGCTTTCCACAAACTGACGCACAAACCCCGCGTCCAACATAACAATGTCGGGAACATTAGCCCCAGCCGAAAGAATTTGTTGCAACGCTGTTTGATACGCGCCGCCTTCCATGCCCGTCATGATGAAGTTGATTTCTACATCGGGGTGATACTCTGTAAAATATACGCCCAATGCCATCGGGTCATTCATGAATGACATGATTGACAATTCGCCCCAGAGTGTTCCATCGTCGCGTATTCCGCCAACTTCCTCTGCGTTCCCCGAACACGCCGCAAACACAATAACACCAACAATTGCCAAGCAAAACAAGAACCATTTTTTCATAAATTTTCCTCCTTATAGGCGATTTCAAACGAAATCGCTATATTTATTACCTAGCCCTTTACAGAGCCTAGGGAAATGCCATTAACAATCCGCTTAGAAAACAAAGCGTACACAACAATAATAGGAATAAGCGTAAACGCCATACCAGTGTAAACCATTCCGAAATCAGTGATAAATGGGTCAGAATTTAATTGCGACATCATCAAAGGCAAAGTGTATAAATTTTGGTCAGTAAGTAGCATGAAGGGCGTTAAAAAGCTGTTCCACGAACCAACAAACGCAAATATACCCATAGTAAATGCCCCCGGTGCGGCAAGTGGCAACGCAATTTTATTAAAAATCTGAAACTCACTAGCCCCATCAATACGCGCCGATTGAATTAACTCGGGCATTAAAGCCGCATCAAAATATTGCTTCGCAAAAAACACGGTACCTGCCGCCGCAACAGATGGCACAATAAGGGGAATGTAAGAATTAAGCAAATTCAACACAGCCACATATCGAAAAAAACCAATAATGTACAACTGCCCTGGAACCATAGTCATCAAAACAACAAACACAAAAAATTGCTTCTTAAACTTGAAATTGTAAACCTTTATGGCATAAGCAGTCATAAGCGAAAAATACACACTCAACGCAGTAGTAGAAAACGCCAAAACAGACGAGTTAAACAAGCCACGCACAAAATTTATTCCGCGAGCGTTTAAACTTTGCCAATTCGTAAGCAAGTAATCGCTGGGTATAAGGCTGATACCTCTGTTAATATCAGGCGTAGCCCGAGTAGAATTGATTAATAGCATATACACAGGAACTACGCATATAACAGCCAGTATCACAAAAAACGAATAACATAAAAACTTCGACAACCTCTGCTTAAACACATACATACAATTTCCCTCCCCTCTAAATCTTTAATCTTTATCTTTCTCCCGAAACAGCCCGAATAGTACCAGTGCTACAATACTGGACATAAAGAACAACACAACCGAAACCGAAGCCGCCGAGCCAATGTCACCCATTACAGATGAACGCCGTAAATACATGAAAATATTCATGGTCATGATTGAACCTTGTGGGTCGCCCCTGCCGTTTGTTAGTAGGAAGGGTATGTCGAAACTTTGTAAACCTCCGATTAAGGCCGTGACTAGAACAAATAGCAAGATTGGTTTTATTAGTGGCAAAGTGATTCGCCAAAACATCTTTGGTTGGCTTGCGCCGTCTAGCATTGCCGATTCGTATAGTGCGGGTGAAATGGTAGTCATTCCAGCCACCATGATGATGGTAGTTTGACCAAACCACATCCACCAGCCGATAAATGTAACCGTTAGCCGCGCCCATAGGGGAGTGTCTAAAAATGCTATAGAGTCATCAACAAGCCCAATCGCGATAATCGCTTGATTCACAGGCCCAAACCTTGTTAAATACGTGGCGAATAACGCGGCAACTGTAGCTGGCATAAGTAAATTGGGCAGGTAATACAAAGCTTTAAAAATACCCGTCCCCCGAAGCTTCAAAGTGGAATTGGTGAACATATATGCCAACACAAGGGCAAACCCAATTTGCGGTGTAAATCCCAATACCCACAAAAGCCAAGTATTAGTTATGGAGGTTCTAAATGCGGGCGTGTTGTACAATGCTTGAAAATTATCCAAGCCCACAAACCGCCCAGACACTCCAGACATGAGTTGAGTATCGGTTAAACTTAACCAAAATGTATATGCAATAGGATACAACACGAACGCAATAAACACGATTACAAACGGCAATATAAAAACATAACCCATATAATCCTTATTTATTCCCGACTTTTTTTTCTTAGCCGCCCTTGTCACAGTAATCATCTCCTATCTCTTTATTATCTCTTTTTATAAAAATTTTCTTTTTCCATGTACAAAAAATATAGACCTTGATAGTAGACTTCCTCCGTAAAATATGATAGTTCCATCTTTGGCAAAAAATCTTGCCCTATGATGTCGATTATGCCCTTTTGTAAAATGTTCAAACATTCCTGTTTCAACACGGGCGAGTCTATCACTATCATATCAGGGTCAATTACACAGCAAACATTTGCAATTATTTTGGACAAAACCGCTAGGGCTTTTGTAATTTCGCCATTGTTGATGCATTGCATTACATATTGCTCGATGTTTTTTTCGTCGCCTAAACGCATGTAGGCGAGTTCCCCCGCAAAGTTTCTGATGCTTTGATATATTTGGCGGTTTATTATTATTCCCATGCCAATGGCTATATCTACATATATCAAAATCATGTTATTTGTATCGTTGCCATCTGTACGGTGAATGCCTAGAGCGGCTGTATTGATGTCGTTTTCTATAAGTACGGGGAGCTTTAATTCCCTTGTTAAAATTTCCTCAAGGTGGAGTTCTTCCAAACTGGGCATGGCTGGTATGTTTTTGATTATCCCGCCGTGAACGGTACCTGGAACCGCAACGCCAATACAAGCAACAGGCGGTAAATCTTCTATATTGATATATTCTGTTAGCTTGTTTATCCAATCCGAGTTATATGGGAATGTTATTTCGTAACATATTTCCCCAATTAGATTCAATATTGCCAAACTCACTATGTCGTTACGAAGCAACACCGTTAGCATGGATTTATGATTTTTATTTAATGTGTATAGTCGTGCTTTTCTGCCGCCTGTTGAATCTGTTTGCCCCATGTCTAGTATTTCTCCGCTTGATACAAGCTCATCTACTATTTTGTTGATTGTTACTAGGGATAGATTTAGTTTT
>WQVV01000202.1 GCA_009785665.1 Defluviitaleaceae bacterium | reverse complement strand
TTGGGCGCAACCAACGGGAAACGCTAACGGCACTTGCGGAACTGTTTGAAAACGGCATACGAATAATTTTTGTAGAGGACGGATTAGACAGTTTACGCGACAAAGGGCAATTTGGTTTGTTCGCGTGGCTTGCGGAACAAGAATCACGCAAACTAAGCGAACGTGTAAAAATGACATGGCAACTCTACAACAAAGAGGGTCGTGTACATTGCACAAATGCCCCGCTTGGTTATGACTACAGCAAGGAACTAAAAAATTTCGTAGTCAACGAACAAGAAGCCGAATTGGTTAGGTTGATTTTCGGTATGTACCTACAGGGTGAGGGCATTCGGAAAATTTCAAACTATCTGAACGAGAACGGCATAACTACAAAACACGGTTGCAAATGGTCGCACCCGATTGTTTCCCAAACGCTTACCAATGAATTTTACATAGGCACTCTAACACAAGGCAAGCGGAAAACGATTGACGTAACCATTAAAAAACTCCAGCTTATGGATAAAAAGGATTGGTTCATACATAAGAATCACCATGAAGCCATAATATCGGAAGTGGATTTTTACAACGTGCAAGAGCAATACATCAAACGGTCGGAGCTTGTTCATGCTAGTAGAAAGTCGAGGCATAGCAATCAACATTTGTTCTCTAATATTTTGAAATGCGAGTTATGCGGAGCTTCGTTCACGTTTATAAAAAAGAAGAACGAAAATTATACGCACCGATATTCCTGCATAAAGTATGAGCAAAAAGGCTTAGCGGTAAGCGGTCACAAAAGAAATTCCATATCAGAACAGGCGATTATAAGCATTGTAAAATCCGAATTGAAAGCACTAGGCGAAAATGATTTTCAAGCCGTCAAAGATTACAAAAAAAACAGAGGTTCATCTACTTCCGCTACAAAAACGGAATTAACGCGGCTTGAAAAACAAATTGAGGAAAAGACAGCAATGTCTTTGAAATTACTAGACGCGTACACAAAGAACATTGTCGAAGAAACGCAATTCAAACTGCAAAATGACGCAATCGCTAAAGATTTACAAGCGTTCATACGAAAGAAAGAAATTTTAGTGGAAAAGGAAAAATATTCAACGCAGGAAGCAGACGCGGAAGCCAGCACAATAGCCAAGATTAAGGCATTGCTGTCAATGAAAACTGAACTCTGGACAAATGAAATGCTAAAGCATGTCATTGACAGAATAGAAGTAAACATGTTGCAGAAACAAGTGAATATTTTTTTTGACCACTTATTACCAACAAGGTAGTACATATCGGTACTTGCATTCGCGGATATTTTATCGGATTGCAAGAAGCAAAAATCCCTGCGGTTAATCAGGTCTTGGAACAAATTGTTCGTATGGTGGTTATTTATTTTATTGCGGCACAGTTTGTTCCTCGTGGGCTTGAGTATGCGGCGGCGGCGGCTCTTATAGCTATCGTTGTGGAGGAAATATTCTCGTTTGGCTTTGTGTTTGTTGCGTACAAATTACATAGAAAAAAGCGGCGGGTTCGTATGTTGCCCAAATTATCCGCCGCGCAAAGTCTTACGCTTATTATGGGAATGGCATTGCCGCTTACTGGAAATCGTGTTGCGGGGTCGTTGCTTACGGCTTGGGAAAACGTGTTGATTCCGCGTCGTTTGCAAATGTATGGTCTGCCTGCGGCCGAGGCGATAAGTGAATTTGGACGGATTCAAGGTATGGCAATTCCGTTGATTTTCTTTCCTACGGCTGTTCTTACGGCGTTAAGTGTTACGCTTGTTCCAGCAGTTTCAGAGGCCGCCGCCGCTAAGGATATGCGCGGGATTTCCTCCATTGCATCGAAGGCTTTGTTATTTGCTTCGATTACTGGAGTTGGTGCGGCTTCTCTGTTTTTGTTCTTTGCGCATGAGTTGGGGCTGGCTATTTATAATCAGCCGATTGGACTTATGTTGCAATTGCTGGGCATAATGGCTCCGTTCATTTACATGCAGATAATTTTATCGGGCGTTTTGAATGGCTTGGGTTGCCAGATGTTTATTTTCCGAAATAGCTTACTTTCTTCGGGAATTAGCATTGCGTTTATTTTTATCTTTGTGCCGCAATTTGGGCTGGTTGCCTATATCTTTGGTTGGCTTGTTTCCCTTGTTGTTGTGATTGCGCTAGGGCTTAGAAAGATTAGGCAGTTCATGCCGCTGGACATGGAATTTAGTAGATGGCTTTTGCGACCACTTCTGGCGGCGGCGGCGGCTGGGCTTTCTTCGCGAATCCTTGCAGACCGCTTTCTTCTTGAGTTCGCGGGGCTTCGTATTGGGCTGGTTTTGGCTATAATCATTCTTGGGGTTATTTATCTGGGAGGGGTGTTGCTTTCAGGCAGTATCTCACGGGAAGAAATCGAACGGCTTTTCAAACGAAGTAGCAACAGTACTAAATCAATCGACTAAATGCTAGTGCGATTAGTACTACGCCGCCAACCCATGATATGTTGAAGGGTAGTTTTTCTGCCAGCGAGTGTCCGATTTTTCTGCCTAGTATGATGGCAATTGTGTTGGTGATTAGCGACCAGCCAAGTAAAGCCCACGGATTAACCCCCGCCAGAACAGCGGCGAACCCAACTGCCATTCCGTCCAGTGATAGAGAAACAGCCAAAGCTATTGCCTCTGTAGGGGAAAGATGCGCGGAAACGTCTGCGTCTGCGGCCTCCGGATTGGCGTACAAATGTAAAATAAACTGAATATCAAAAACAGAAAACTTAAAAGCCTTATCAAGCCCTGTATGCTTTCGTATTAGGGCTTTTATAATGCCGTCCAAAAGTTTTATCATACCCATGATAAACAGCACTGCAAATGCAATGCCAATGGCAAAACTTTCAGGAATATGTTGCAGTAACAAATGTCCAAAAAACATAGCTATACCAATAACAGCGCAACAGATTAAAT
Source organism: Defluviitaleaceae bacterium (assembly GCA_009785665.1). Classification (GTDB taxonomy): domain Bacteria; phylum Bacillota; class Clostridia; order Lachnospirales; family WQUN01; genus WQVC01. The sequence continues at coordinate 2,804 of WQVV01000202.1, read as the reverse complement.
TAATAATTTGCACCGACAACATTGGAATGCGGATTTTCTTACTACCATAAGCAAACCCAGCGGTAAGCGCGTCAACAGATAAACTTGACGCAAGCACAGCGGCTTCAATAATTGGGAACATCACACCACGCCTATTCGACCTTATACCATTCCTATAGTTTATGTAACGATTCGTAAATTTGTGATTCATGGTGAATGGCTGGTTTATTCAGAGGGATTAGGGCGTGTTCCCATTACGGATACGGAAATGGCACGATTTTATTTTGCAACAGCTCCGATTTCACGTTGACCTTGATACAACGAAGATGGTATGATTTATCGAAGCAAATTGAATATTATCGGAGGTATTTTATGACGCGGAATTATACTGCTTTTATTGAATGGGATAAGGAAAGCGGAACATATATTGGGAGAGTTCCAAGCATAACAGGCGCGCACACATTTGCAGAGTCATTCGACGATTTGCATGTTAAGCTTAAAGAGGTAGTAGCATTGTGCCTTGAGGTAATGGACGCTGAAGATATAGAAAGCATCCCATCCTTTGCAGGCATTTCTCAAATTGAAGTTGCTATATGAGCCGTCTAACTTTAATACGTGCGCAGGAAATGGAAAAAATATTATTTAAACTCGGATTTGAAAGACTTAGGAAGAAGGGAAGTCATGCATTTTACTTCCATCCAGACGGAAGAACAACAACAATTCCGTTTCATTCTGGCAGAGATTTGCCGCGCCCGTTGCTACGCGATATTCTGAAAGAAATAAATGTAAGCATCGCTGATTACAATAATTTACGATAAAAAGCGGCGAAGCCGCATTTCGCCGATGATATGCATTGGCAAGCTACGCATACGTCACGAAGCCGTGAACAGTTTCCCACAACTTATGAAAAAGCGCGTTGCCCCTACGCAAAGGGTAACGCGCTTTTTTGTAGGTTAGGAAACTGTTCATGGCTTCGAGGCGTATGGGTGGCTTACCAACGCATGTCATCGGCGAAATGCGGCTATGCCGCCGATGTGCGAGTATCATCACGGGAACAAAATGAGTTTAGACTTTGTGAAAAATACTACAAGCAGAGAGGAAATCAAAAGTGTAGAAGTATTAAGGCGTAGTGTCAAAAATCTCATCAAGGAAGAACCGCACAGAACACAACCGATGCGGACACAAGACATGACAATATGATATGCCTTGCAATTCACCAACAGCCCCTAGCCCTAAGAGCCTGTACAAAATTTTTTGTGCGGGCTTTTTTCATTTCAAGAGAGGAATGATTTTTATTAAAGAGTACGCCTATATTCGAGTATCATCTAAAGACCAACAAGAAAGCCGTCAAGTTATCGCAATGGAGAATAGGGGTATACCATCAGAGCGAATATTTTTAGAGAAATTAAGCGGCAAAGACACCAAACGCCCCATGCTTCAATCACTTATGAGTACCGTTAAAAAAGGCGATACCGTTGTCGTGGAATCTATCAGCCGTTTTGCCCGTAACACAAAGGACTTGCTTGGGCTTGTAGAAAAGCTATCAGACAAAGGAGTGGAGTTTATCAGTTTGAAAGAACACATTGATACAACAACACCCACAGGGCGTTTCACCCTAACCATATTCGCCGCAATCGCTGAATTAGAGCGTGAATGTACGTTGATAAGGCAAGCGGAGGGCATTGCCGCCGCTAAATCAAGGGGTGTTCATCTGGGTCGCCCTATAAAAAAGCCCCCTAAAAACTTTGCCGAAGTGGTAAAGTTATGGGAGTGTGAAAAAATCAGTTTTGAGGAAGCATTAGAGCAAACTGGATTAAAACAAGCCACATTCTATAACCGTTTGCGGGAGTTTCGGAATGGCAAGAAAAAATAAGCGGCTATAAAAAGGTCTACCTTCTTATAGCCTTCTTTTTTGGCACAATTCGCCTGTTGGCAAAATTATAACATAGGCGAATGACGGTGTGCAACATTTTATTTCCCAAGTTATCAACACCGCATAAGCCTTGTATTTGGCGTGTTCATGCCTGTGTGCAACATAGATGAGTTTGCATGACTTTCTAATACGCACACAGGCATGACTTGTTCTGCATAAAGACGTATCGTTGTAAGGGGCTTTTATAGAAAGGTAGACCTTCTTATACTGACACTGGCTCTATCGCAATAACTGTGCGTTCTTACGCTACATAATGCAAAGGAGGTGTGAGAATGAAATACACCAGCCCATTTTCATGATTGGCTGGTGAAGTCGGCTCTTAATGGGCTGTTAGGAGGAAAGAAAATATGTGTGATTATTATAACTCATCAAAATCCGAGTGCAGGGTGACACCCTTTGACGAAAATGCGAAAAGAGACAGCAGTTGGATTAACCATTACTGCACCAGCAGTAGCAACTGCAAGAATTGCGGTAACTATGAAGCCGCAAAACGTGGCGATTATAAAATCCAAAGATAAAACTAGGGGGTGTTGAAAAGCACCCCCTGTTTCTCAATTTTAAGAGCGGTCGTGAGGCAGGAGGCTTCTTAGATAAAGAGGTTTTAGACATTCTTTTTTTGATTCAAAAGAAATATCCACGGGCATTTGCAAATCCTAAACAATTTTCATCGCTGCTTAACGATTACACGCGCAACAATCGTAAGCACAAGGATATAATCAATCATCCTGCAACAAATGCTGGATTCCGACCCCCGAGCATAACAGCCTAAACTTTGTACGTATGATGTGGTGCTGGAAATTGAGGCGGCTATAGCAAGCCGCAATTACATTTTAAGGAGATAGAATGATGAATAAGCCTGAGTTTTTTTTAACTTGCTTGTATTTAGGAGTTA
>WQVV01000201.1 GCA_009785665.1 Defluviitaleaceae bacterium | reverse complement strand
TTTGCCCGCTTTTTTATATAGGCTAGGAAACTGTTCATGGCTTCGAGACGTATGCGTTAGCTTTACCAATACATGCAATCGGCGAAATGCGGCTTTGCCGCTTTTTCATATGCTAGGAAACTGTTCATGGCTTCGTGACGTATGCGTATCTTGCCAATATATGTCATATGTCGTTGAAGAAATGCGGCTGTGCCGTCCGCCCATTGACTTGTGGTTTGTGGCTGTATAAAATTTACTTAGTTAGAACGGACAAAGCTGGATTGTATGGTGGGAGGTTTTTGGCATAAAGACATTTAAGGAATCAGATATGTACGAACCAGTGCGAAATCTACTCACAACCCAAGGATTCATAGTGCGTGGCGAGGTAAAAGGTTGCGATATAGCGGCAATTCAAGGTGAGACGCTGTGGATAGTGGAAATGAAACTTTCGGCAAATATAACCCTCATCTACCAAGCAATGGAACGCCAAACCGCAACAAATCATGTGTTTATAGCCATTCCGCGCCCGCGCAAAGCAACCGACGCAAACTTTCGCGCATTACAAAAGCTATTAAAAAAACTGGACTTAGGTCTAATAACAGTAGCCCTAGACAGCCCAGTAAAACACGCAGAAATAATAATTTTCCCAGCTGCCACCCGTGTCAAAAAGGAAACTAAAAAATCTGCCGCAATAAAAAAAGAAATTCTAGGGCGAACAACCGACACCATAGGCGGAACATCAAAAACAGCAATAAACACAGCATACCGCGAAAGATGCGTTAAGATAGCCTGTTTGCTAGAAGCAAAAGGGCCACTAAGCGCGAAAATTTTGGTACAGCAGGGTTGCGAAAAAGATGCGTATTCCATTCTACGCTCGAACTATTCGGGCTGGTTTGCAAAAGTTTCCAAGGGAATCTACGGGCTAACCGACGCAGGCTGCAATTATCTAAACGAAAATTCCGCCACGCCTTTAGTCGCATACTACCGTATGAAGGCATTGGATATTGTATAGCGATTTCGTTTGAAATTGGGCTTCGTCTGTCGTCAGCCCATTTCAAATCGAAACGCTTAGCTACATATAGGCATATACGTCTTTTTCTCCACATAACCACTGAATGAAACTACCTATCGCGTTCATGGTGTTTCCTTCGTATATATAGCGGTTGCTTCCTTCGTACATGTATCGGTCGAACATTGGTAGAGTTTCTGCCTTAAAGAAGCATATGTCGGACATGATTATATCGGACGGCACTATGCTTTGTTTTCGTTCTATGGACATCAAAATGTTATCATCGTCAAGCACTGGAATGAATCTGCTGGGCATTTTCGATTGGATTGTTTGTATGCATACGGTATCATGGTTTTTCTCTGTGAAAAATTTACATGCATCCTCCAATGATGAGGGTTTGTAGCATTCTCCCGAAACTACCAAAATATCTTCCTTGATTTCCTTATTGCATATTGCGAAGTAAATCTCGCCAACCTCACCCAAGCTGTCTTCTGGCAGTAAGCTACCGTCACTTAAAATGCTTATTTGTTTTGTGCATTTTAAATTGCTTGCCCATTCATCGAAGCGGTTGACATGATTTTGGTTTGTTACCACTATGATTTCGTTTATTTCTGGGATTTCGCTAATTTGTTTTGCGACAAGATTAATTTCGTCCATAGATTCTTTTTCAGCGTAACTCTCCGCTAATATAATGGCTTTCATTTTTTGCCTCCTCATACAATCCTGTTGGGTATTGTAATACAGTACGGACAAATTTGCCATAGAAATAAGAATAAAACCTCTATGATTGGTAAATAGTAACCGCACATGAATTTGGAAAAAGTACGAGAGGAAAATTCGCATGGATATATACGCACCAACCCAAGAGGAAGAAACACAAGAGGAACAGAAGCAAGAATCCCCACCGCAACAACCAGAATCCCTTATGCCACCTCCAAAACCCAACCCACGCGGAGTAATTCAGTTTTTGACGATTATTGGGCAGGTAGAAGGGCATATTTTACTTCCGCCAACCAATAAGGCTACAAAGTACGAACATGTAATTCCGCAGCTTGTAGCCTGCGCCGAAAATCGCGAAGTTGACGGCTTACTGGTGTTGCTAAACACAATGGGCGGAGATGTTGAAGCTGGCCTTGCACTTGCAGAATTAATCGCGCATCTTGGAAAACCATCCGTTTCGTTGGTGCTTGGTGGCGGGCATTCTATTGGAGTGCCGTTGGCAGTGTCGGCAACATATTCATTTATCGCGCCGTCTGCTACCATGACTATTCACCCCGTTCGCATGAATGGAACTCTAGTAGGCGCGCCGCAAACATACGAATACTTCAAGAAAACCCAAGACAGGGTGCAGGATTTTATAACCGCGCATTCAAATGTAACACGCGAACGTCTCAACACCCTTATGATGGACACCCAAACAATGGCACAAGACGTAGGCACAATTTTAATAGGCGAAGACGCAGTAAACGAGGGCATAATAGATGCCGTAGGTGGTTTACATTGCGCAATGGAAAAATTATACGAGTTAATTGATAAACCGCAATGAGATGCAGTCCCCTTGACCCCGCTTTTGGGGTTTTTTGTTGCGCAAAACATAGGTGCGCAATTTTATTGACCGCAGGTTCTAACATATAAGCTTTTGAATATAAGATACAACTTCATCATACTTCACTTTGCACTTAATTGATTTATCTCTCGTCACAATTTCACAGCAATCTTCTTTCATGTTTCGAGGACTAACAATAATGCGGATAGGTACACCAAGAAGGTCGGCCTCTGTACAGACGCGACTCTATTTGACGCTTACGCTTCTTCATGAGTCATGCCAAGCAACATAGGAATCTCGTTCCGGTCTTTGAATCTTAACAATTCCTTCCCAATGCTTTCATATCTCCCTGATTCTTGCCAAATGGTTGCTGGCATCACGACGGGAAAAACGACTTCTTGACCGTCAATTGCATCCATTTCCTCACGAATAATTTGTTCAATTTTTCGTGTAATTCGCCGCAAAATCGTATACGATGAAAATATTCCATTTGTCATGTGCTTAATGTAGCCGCCACGTATCATTAATGCATGGCTGTCGATTCCGCACTCTACTGGTCTTTCTTTGAACCTATCACCTACAAGATTTTCAAGTTTCATATTGTTTCCTCCTATTATTGAATATAAAAACGCCCCAAGCTAAAACATCAGCTTAGGGCGAACTAATTTAGTCCGTGGTACCACCTAAATTCAGAGAAAATCTCTGCACTCATAGCGCAATTACGCTTTCCCAGTTGACGGAGGGAATCCCGATGACTCTTACTTGTACTTAGGGTGTGTCGTTTGCGTAGTGGCAACACGCCCTAGTTTCCGTTGGGAGTCACGGCTCAAAGATGGGTTCAGCATTCCTTCATTGAAGATTTTCACCAGCCATCTTCTCTCTGAGAAATCCAGAATACTTACTATTTCTTTTCAACGCCTTTACATATTCAATTGTGAAAATCTTAATGGGATTCGTTTCTTCTGTCAAGCATTTTTCACGGTTTTTTCTTTAAAATTAAGCCAAAGCCGCTTCCAACTTATCCAAATCTCCCAATGGGAACATCTGTAGTAGTTCCTTGTATTGATGTTGGGTAAGTTCGTCTGCGTCTACGTAGATTGCTATTTTTCTGTCGGTGTCGGCTTTTTTGAACTCGTTTTTGAGTGATTGGAACGCTGTGATTTCCATTTTTGGTATCCTTTCGTTATTTCGTAAAATGCCATTGCTAGTAGGAATATTGCAAAACCTTTGCGTAGGTAGTTTGCGTCGATTTTTACTGCAATTAGAGAGCCTGTTATTGCGCCTGGTAAGCCCCATAGGATTAGGGGTAGCAGGCCTTTTTTTTCGTTGTTATCATTTTTTTTGTGAACACGTAACGCAATTAGGGCGGTTGGGATAAAATATAATAGATTGATGTGCTGGGCGTTTTGTTGATTGATGCCTAGGAAAATGGTTAGGGCGGGGATTAGAATTGCACCACCACCAATGCCCATTCCGCTAACTATGCCAGCGGCAAGGCCTGCTAGAACGTACCACATTAGGCGAACAGCATTCTAACCGAGCCAACGGCAAGAAATAAACCAAACAAAATATTCAGCCACCAGCCAGCAAGTTTATTAAGAAGTTTCGCGCCAATAACGCCGCCACACACGCCACCAGCCGATACCAGCATAACAACTTTCCAATCTACATCAACGCCCCAAATGTAGATGAAAGCACTAATCACCGACAGCGGAAGAATAACCGCAAGCGCGGTAGCATGTGATTTATGGGTATCAAGCTTTAGAAATTTTTGCAATGCTGGAACAAGAAGCGTACCGCCACCTGCTCCGAAAAGTCCGTTTGCAAGTCCCACAACCAACCCAATTGGAATTATTTTTTTGGAATTTTCATTTTTCATGCGCTTATAATGCGCACTTGCGGCGTAATTTATGCATATGATTGGAACAGGTACAAATTTCATGTTTATAAAAATTCAAATTATGTCGATACTTTCCATAGAGGAGATTTTCCAAGCCAAGGAGGCAGATAGCATGTTGACAAGCGTGTTTTACTACAATATGTATAAGCCCTACATCGTAGGCAATGTAAACAACCGAAGTGAAGGCTATATGCCACGACGGGAGCGTATAGCCAATGGCAACGAACCCGCAGGGCGTGTATTCGTACTTAACAAAGCGTTGCGCAACGAAATTGTAAACTATGCACAAGCGGTTTCGCACGGGGTAACAGACCTTCGTGAAGCCACAAAACGCACAGCCATTGACATGGAGAACTTTAACAGCCTAGTCCACAGAGAAGGCCACGAAGCCGCCATGGAAAGAATGGAAGACAATCTGGAGCAATTCGCAGAATACTACAATCGTTCCGCAGGGTTTATGCAGGTACAAACTCATAGCTCTGGCCTTCGTGCATATTCTGGCGAAGTAGTAGAAAACGTACTGCACAACCGTAGTCGCCTAGAAATGCTAGGTCTAACACTGTCAGAAGAAGGTCAAATGACTTTCGACCGTCCCTTCGTTTCCGCCATGAACCAACAACAAATGAACGTGGCCATAGGCGAAAACATCGAAACATTTGAAGGCCTACGTTCCTACACCCAGCAACTTATGACCGAACCACTAATCGAGCATATGCGCTTCCGTGGTCTGTCGTATCATTACAACTATCGCATGGGTACTATGGAATCCGAAGGCTACAGCCTACTAGAAGCAGGTATGCTGGTAGATAGGCTAGTGTAGAAGTAGTTAATGTGCAAATAAAAAGTCGCGCAAGGTATAAAACCTGCGCGATTTTTTATTGTCTAGGAAACTGTTCATGGCTTCGAGACGTATGCATTAGTTTGCAATGCATGTCATCGGCGAAAAGCGGCTGTGCCGCCGTCTTCTTTATCCCATTTGTCGTGGCGTTCTTTTAGTTTTTGCAGTTGTTTATCTTTTTCCGCGTTTAAAAAATTTGTGTCTAGGGTGACAATCATGCAATTAGCACACATTCCCGTTGCGTCTGTGTTTGGGGTATCTAAGATGCATCTATTATCGCGTTGGTAGATACATAGTTCGTGTTCGCATTCATGTTCGTAAACCACTTGTGCGTCCTCCTCTTCATTGGAAATTTGAGTTGGACGGATATAACGATTTCGTTTGAAATGCCAATAAAAAAGGCGCGCCAGAGACGACGTTGTAAAAACCGTCACCACCTGTACACGCTCGTAAGTAACAAAATAACGCCGTCGCAACCACTGCAATAACAAAACCCCATAACCCCACGCAAAGAAGACTTGAAGAAGAGCC
>WQVV01000200.1 GCA_009785665.1 Defluviitaleaceae bacterium | reverse complement strand
GTAAGCTTAAAGGTGTGGCAACCACTGCAACGTTTAGCACCAGAGCCAGAATTTCCGCAGGGACAGGGCTACTGTTTGTCGCTAGAGCTGGTTAATGTAATTGTTACAACGGTTGTTCCTCTTCACTTGCACACAGTATACATGAAGATGACAAGGTCTTAATATGATTGGTTCTTTGTTGTTTTCTAAGAACCCAAAAGATTTAGCGTTACAGTTTCTCCGCTAGTTTGGCGAATTGGTAAATATCCAGCGTCTCGCCGCGTGCTTGTGGGTTTATTCCGCATTCTTCTAGTGTTGCGGCTAATGCGGCTTTACCGCCGCCTATTCCTTCGGAATCCAAGGCGTTTAGCAAAGTTTTGCGACGCTTCCCGAATGCCGCATGAATTATTTTAAATAACCTCTCCTTATCCGCATCAACCCGTGGCGTGGGAAGCAATTTCAGTTTCACCACAGCGGAATCCACCGCAGGACGCGGCATAAAGCAGTTAGTCGGAACATTTGCGACCAGCTCCACATCGGCATGATACTGCACCGCCAATGTCAACGAGCCGTAATCTTTATTCGCAGGGGTCGCGCTCATTCGCTGTGCAACTTCCTTCTGAATCATCACCGTAATGGATTCAAACGGCAATCCGCTTTCAAGTAGGTGGAAAATCACGGGCGTTGTGATATAGTACGGTAGATTAGCAACAACTTTGATTTTAACGTCGCCAAGCCCCAACGCCGCAATAGCCACCGCCAAATCCAATCGCAAAATATCCCCCTGCACAACCGTAAACGCCTTACCCGCAAACATTCCCTCCAAAATAGGCACAAGCTGTTTATCCAACTCCACCGCCAAAACATGCCCAGCCGCTTCCAACAAAGCCTGCGTCATTCCACCAATCCCAGGCCCAATTTCCACAACCAAATCGTCAGCACCAATATCAGCCGCCGCAACAATCTTCCCCAAAACATGTCCATCAACCAAAAAATGCTGCCCAAGCTTCTTCTTAGCCTGCAACCCATAACGCGAAACAACTTCCCGAACTCCAGCAGCCGAAGCCAAATTAACACCAATCATAAAAATCCTCCAATTAACGGGGTCAAGGGGACTGTGTCCCCTTGCAGGGGCATTGGGGACAGCGTCCCCAAGGTCTTAAATCTTTTGACCTTAAATCTTTTAAATTATTATATCAAAGAATCGAGTGAAAACGTGAATATTCTTAATTTTATTCTGCCTCCGCTTATGGGTGGGGCCATTGCGCTGTTTACGAATTGGCTTGCTATTGTTATGTTGTTTCGGCCGCATAGGGAGATTCGGGTCTTTGGAAAGTGTTTGCCGTTTACACCAGGGCTTGTTCCGCGTGAACAAGGTCGGCTGGCTAAGAAGCTGGCGGAAGCTATTAGTACGCGCCTGCTTACGCCAGAGTTTTTGGCCGACGAGCTTTCGGATATGTCGGTTTGGGAATTGCCCGATATGACGGTTGGGCAGATTCTGGAAGCAATGGGAGTAGACGGAGATTTAGCCGCGCCGCTTGGTGGGCGAATGAAAGAAGTAGTCGATAGTTTACTGCCAAAAGCGGCGGTTATCCTCGCAGAGTTCCCAGAAAAACACCCCGATATTGACGAAAAACTTGCAGAGTTCACATACAAAATTGTTGACGAAAATGTTAGCAAATTTGCAGGTCTGTTTATCTCAAAAGGAAAAATCTACAAAAGCATAAAAGACGGCGCGACATCATATTTCGCAGACGAAGCAAACCACGCAGAAATTCGCGAAAAGCTACACGCGGCAATAGACGCGCTTTTTACCAACGAAAACGCCCAGCGAATTATCACAGAAAAAATTTACGCCTTCCATATAAAAGATGGGCTTTCGGAAATATTGCAAAAAGAAAAGCACGCGGTTCAGCGCGTGCTTGCAGTATTCGCAGGGTATCTGGCAGAACATCTGCCAATTGAAGCTATGGTGGAAAGTAAAATCGCGGCGTTTGATGTGGCGGAAATTGAAGAAATTATTCTAGCCGTAGCAGGACGCGAATTAAAAATGATTATCCTGCTTGGCGGAATACTTGGGTTTATGCTTGGGCTTCTGCTTGTTCTTTTTTAGATTTTGCGGCACGGTTCAATCCGTAACCCACGCCCAGCAGAACAAAGAACACCCCCGTCGAGCCAATGGTGGAATCCGTAGCCATAGACGACATTACAAACGCACTCACGCCCGACAAAAGCCCCAACCGCAAACCGTAGGAGAAAAGCGGTTCGTCCTTAGATTTAATAAGTGACTTAAAAGTAGTAAACAGATAATGCCCAAACAACCCAAACAACGCGAGTGCAGAAATCCCGCCAGTCTGAATCCAAGTTTGAATAAACAGATTATGCGCCTTATCAACCAGCGTGTACGGCATACTAAAAAGTGGCTGCAAGTAAGCAATGTCGTACTGCGGAAAGACCAGCAAAAAGGTATCAGGCCCAGTACCAATTAAAGTACGGCGTGGCATAAGCGGAAACGACCGCGACCAAATATAACCACGATTAGAACCCCAATTCTCACGCCCAGCGAATCCCCATGCGGGAATATCGCGGTGCAGGTCGATAGGGTCGAAGGTGGGAGAAACGCCATACAATCTACCATTTTCCAGCGTAAGCACAAACGGCGAAGCCGTGCGGTGGTAATACACAAAAATATCTGGAAACTGCCAAAGCGTAACAGTTCTGTAGTTGGGAATATCAAAAGTGTATACAACGGGAGCATCCTGTTGCGGTGGCGCGTTTTCGTTGTCGGGCAGACGACCTAGAGCAGGTGGCCCTAATCTGCTTGATGGCAGAATTTCATTCCCAGCGGAATCGTAAACGGTCAGCCAGTTTACTGTGCCTTCGGTTGCCATTCCGTGAACGACCATGCGAAAAATATCCGCGTCGTGGCGACGAACTGCAAAGGTGTTTTCGTCAAATACATACTCTTGCCTGTCTGACATTTCGGCGCGCATTGCGTCTCCCAAACGCCCAAACAAAAACATTACGCGTTCGTTAAGTGGCGTTATTAGCAAAATAGCAAGCACCAGTGCGGCAACAACAGGCCCAGCGGCAATAGCAAGCCGTTTTATAGGAATCCCTGGTTTACATAAATAAGTCACCAACAAAACCGCAACGGCGGTGACAATTCCAATCAATCCGCCCAGCGAGCTACTGCCAAAAACCCCAAGCAACATAAGCCCACCAGCGACCAACAGAATCACATTTACAAATCGCTTACCCTCGTAAGTAAGCGCGGCAAGCAGAAGAACTGGGCTTAACATTGCCGTATACTTTCCAAAAGTGTTAGGATTATACTGCGTTCCATGCGCAATGGTAAAAACAGGATTAAAACTCCCTCGCATTGCAAACACGCGTTCGTCGCCACCCACGGTCATAAGCCATTGCGCAAGGTCTGTGCTAAAAAAATTTCGGTCAATAAACTGGCTAACCCCAATTGCTCCCATTATAATAGAAGAAAACGCCAGCCCATACAAAATAAACTTAGCATATTTAGTATCACGCGAAAAATATTCCGCCGCAAAAAATACGACAAAATACGAAATCCACATCAATGCCCCTTCGTTTCTATCATAAGTCCCCAACCACGAGCTATGCGTATACGAAGAAAACACAGCGGAAATAATCACAAAAGCCAAATACACCATAGACAAAATAACATGCGTCTGTTTAAAAAACTCCTTAAACTTAGGAAACTTTCCTCGTGTAATCCAGTCGCTAACACAGAAAAACGAAATCAGTGCCGCGGGGATAAGCACAAGCCATCCTCGCGAATACGTAAACATATCCATATACTGCCCGTTAGGAAACATCTCTTGCGGGAACATATGCAAAAGCTCTGGCGGCACAGACAAAATAACTATACGAACCACCAGCGGCATAACGCCCACAACAATCATAAGCAGCACGCCAACAATATAATCAATATAATTTATTTCAATCTTCTTCTTTTTCATACTGCATCTCCTCGTAAATATTAAAGATTTTAAGTCAAAAGATTTTAAGGTCAAAAGATTTAAGACCTTGGGGACGCTGTCCCCAATACCCCTGCAAGCTTTTAAAAAAAGCTTGACCAAAATTTTAACATTGGTTCGTTTATTATATCAGTTGAGGTGAGAAAATGCGAATTTTTGGGAAACAGTTGTTTTTGTATCTTGGTACGCTTGTTATTAGTTTTGGGTTTTTGGGGTTGGTTTTGTCGCAGGGGCTTCGGGGGTTTTTGATTGGGCAACGGTCTGATGAACTTACTGGTCTTGTGCGGCGGGTTGTTTATTCTATGGAAAATTTTTCTGAGCAGGGTATGTTTATTTTGCCTGTGCAGGAAGTTCGGAATGTGCATAGTTATACTGATGCTACTGTGATTATTTTGGACGCAGAATTTAATGTGTTTGTGGCTTATGGATTACCTGTTGGTGCAGTTGCGCGAATTTATGAGGTGGAACTCGCGCCTGTAATGGTGGGGGAAACTGTGGTGGTCACGTCTAATCACCCTGCGTTGGAGCCGTTGTTGGTTGTTGGTGCGCCGTTTTGGTTGGATGGCGAAATTGCGGGGGCTGTTTTGATTGGTGCGTCTATGGCAGAATTGGACTCGGCTATTTCTGAAATGTATCGTATTATGTTTGTGGCAATGGTCGTTTCGGCGGTTTTGGCGTTTGTGTTGATTTATATTTCCAGTACTACAATTAGCAGACCGCTTAGGCAGATTAACGAGGCGGCGGGGGTTATTGCTGGCGGCGATTTTGACAAGCGCATTCCTGTACGCGGAAATGACGAGGTAAGCCGATTAGCAATTCAGTTCAACAAAATGGCGGAAAGCCTTCAAGAGCAAGACCGCATTCGCAATGCGTTTATTGCTAATCTTTCGCATGATATACGTTCGCCGCTAACTTCCATGCGTGGATTCCTTACGGCAATCGCTGATGGTACTGTCTCCGCAGACGAACAGCCGTATTATCTGGGCATTATCCTTGATGAATCCGAGCGTCTTATTAAGTTGTCCAATGACATCTTAGATATTCAGCGCATACAGGATAGCGAGGTTGCGTTGCATAAATCTGTTTTCGACATCAACGACTTAATCCGAAAAACAATTCTGGGATTCAGTCGCCGCGCATTAGAAAAGCGACTTATGGTAACAAGCCGCTTCGCACACCCCGCAGATATGGTAGAAGCCGACGAAGGTAAAATCCGCCGCGCTCTATACAACCTAATAGACAACGCCGTAAAATTCACCCAAGAAGACGGCGAAATAACAATAGAGACAACCACTACCAAAAATAAAGTATCAGTATCAGTATCAGACAACGGGCGCGGCATGACCGCCGAAGAACAGAAGTACATTTTCGACCGCTTCTACAAAGGCGACCACTCTCGCGGCCAAGACAAAAAAGGCAGCGGTTTAGGCCTATCAATAGTAAAAGGATTCATTCGTGCCCACGGCGAAAAATTGACAGTAGAAAGCTCCACTGAAACAGGTAGCGTTTTTACGTTTACACTACCCTCAAAAAGCAAACCAACCTAGTGCCTTATCCGCCATAAAACCGTAGTGCCTTTGCGGTCTTTTTGCCGCAAGCCTGCGTCGGCTGTTCCTTGCGTGCCGCTGGCACGCCGCGTCACTGCCTCCTTGTCTTGCGACAAAAATCCGCGCAAATTCACTACGATTTTATGGCGGATAAGGCACTAGGGCGTGTTGCCACTACGCGAATGGCACGATTTTTGCGGCAATTTTTCGTCAATCAAGGAGGGTTTCGCGCCGCGTCCTAGAAGGACGCAAGTGAAATCCCGACGCAGAGTGGC
>WQVV01000199.1 GCA_009785665.1 Defluviitaleaceae bacterium | reverse complement strand
GAATGCGTTTCTTGTTGCTTAGGAGGTACTTGGCTTTGAGGTATTGATTCATGCAATTGGTGAAATGCGGCTGTGCCGTTTTCAAAAAGCGGTTGTGCCGCCGCAAGTGTTTCCGAATAAAACGCGCTAATCCATTCGGAAACCAAAGGCATTTCCGAAGCCGTAGCAGGGCGAAGTTCCCCTTTCCCCAAAGCATTCAAACCTGAATCATTCAAACCCATTTCCACTCCCTGCGGCAAGAAATACGCAATCAATTCCTTTTGCGCGAAGGTTATGCTATTCTCCTGTGCGTAAACCTTTGCACACGCAGTTGCAACATTTTTTTCTGCTACAATTCCTACTAGCTGTTCTCTATTTACATAACCGTCCAAAAAATCACGAAAAAAAAGCCGCGCATGGGCCGAAGTCCCTTGCGCAAGCTTGAGCCAAACGGGTGTATTTGGGCAAACAATTGCCACCCCGTTTTTTGATTTATAAGCGTAATGCGTTTGCTCCAGCATGTCGTAAAACATGCTGTACAAAATGCGATTATTCACTCTAGTTGTTACCCGCTAAACGAACAATAGCCGCTGGGATTTTATCAAGCGGCAATTCTTGTGCAATCGCGCCTATGTCTTTTGCTGCCTTGGGCATTCCGTATACTACGCATGATGCCTCATCTTGTCCTATGTTTGTGCTACCTGCGGTTTTCATTTGCATCAAACCCTTTGCGCCGTCGTTGCCCATGCCTGTTAAAATTACGCCAACGGCATTACCGCCCATTACATTTGCAACGGATTCAAACAAAATATCGGCGGCGGGCATTACACCGTGAACACGCTGACCAACATAACACTCAACGGCAAGTTTGCCCTGCTGTCGAACAACCCGCATATGGCGGTCGGCAGGGGCAATAAGCATACGGCCGCGCATTAGGAAATCTCCCGATTGTGCCTCGCGAATTTCCTGTGGATACAATGCGTTAAGACGGTCTGCAAAAAGTTGAGTAAACCCGCTAGGCATATGTTGAACCACCACCATAGGTGGAATATCCGCAGGCATGTTGCGCAAAAGATATTCCAGTGCGTTAGTACCGCCCGTGGACGAACCAATTGCAACAATTTTCTGCCTATCATTAGCACCAACCATTTTGACGAGCTCGCGCATGTTTGGCGGCTTTTGACGTTTCACCATGGTGTCGATTAGGTCATTCACGGAGGTTGTAAACCGCCAAGTAGTAAGCGGCGTAAACACGGCAGGTTTTTGCAAAAAGACATCATTACCAGTTTGCGGCAGAAGCGAATACTTCCCACGGGAAAGCGAAGTGTACAAAATATAAAGCGTGTGCCTGCTTTGAATCGCCTGCGACCAATGATGATTCGGGTTGAACTCATCTAAATCCCAAATAAGAACATTAATGCCGTCGCGAATAAGTTTGTTTTCTGCACCAGCGGGATTTGTTACGGAAACAATGGATTCGATATAAGACGTGCTTTCCAAGCTACTTCGTATTGCGGAAACCATATCGTGCTGATTTGCCGCAATAATCAACCTAACGCCGTTCCCCATTGTCTACACCTCCAAGTTCCGCCAAAACGGAAGCAATAATCCCGATACCTTTAGAAAGGTCATCGGCCTTCGCGAAGCTGATGCGAAAATCATACTCCGCACCCGAGCCATAAAGCCGCGCAGGCGAAACTAATACCTGTCGCTTTAAAAAATCCTGTAAGGAAAAAATTTTTTTCGAGCGTACCCACAAGCTTAATCCGCCCTCAGCAAAAAAAACATCTGCATATGGCGTAAGAAATGTTTCCGCCGCCGCTACTGCCCGTTTGTATCGTCGGGCGTAATTGCTACGCATTACTGCGCAATGCTCTGCAAAATCTTCATTTCGCAGATAGAAGTCTAGGCCTCGTTGTATGTAGCCCGCTCCCCCGCCCATGTTGCGCAAGGTTTTTGCCACACTCGTCATACTTGCCACACTTTTCGGGCATACCATAAATCCTGCCAACCCATGCGTTAAAATCCTATCGAAACTTTTGATATAAACAACGCGGTCTTGCTCGTCCATTGCTTTTAAGGGCGTTGGTTTTTCGCCATAATAGAAATCGCCATAAATATCTGCTTCTATTATATACGCCTTCAAATTATTAGCAAGTTCCAAATATTTTGTCTTAGTTTGATTATTATAACACAAACCTGTGGGTGTCTGGTATGTTGGCATTAAAAAAATTACTTTGGGCTTGTGTTTTTTTGCAAGAGTTGCAATTTTTTCCATATCATGCGAAAGTTCATTCCCCATAAACGGCATTTCAAAAACCCTTGCCCCCCGCGCCGTAAACGCCGCCGCTACACCCTGCGCCGTAAGTGATTCCACAAAAACAGCATCACCCGCGCTGATTAGCCCATCAATAGCAATTTCCAATCCATGCCGCATGTCCGACACAATTTGAATATTTTCGGGCATAGCGTTAATTCCCTGCCCTGCTACAAGATTGCAAATTACCTCGCGAAGTGGCATATACCCAAGATAATCAAGGTCGAAAGAAAAGGCACTTGCCCCGTCCCGCGCAAGCACCGCGTCAAACGCATTACGAAAAGCCGCTGTAGGGAAATACGCAGGGTCAGTAGATGTATCCGCGAAGTTGATACAGTTTTCACTAATCGGGGGCGAGGCGGAATGATATGGAACTTTGGGCTTTGCCACATAAGTTCCGCTTCCCCTAATAGAATACACAACATGTTTTTGCTCAAGATATTTATACGCGCTTATCACCGTTGTATTGTTCACTCCCAATTCAGCGGCAATAGCGCGAATTGTTGGTAATCGCGTATCAGGCAAAAATTCGCCCGCGTCGATTTTCTGAATAATCGCGTCACCAAGTTGGCGATACAGCGGAGTCGGGTTATTCTTGTCAATCATTGTCTTCCGCCACTTTCTGCATCGCGTAGAAGACCTCATTTATGGTAGTAGGCATTTTCGCTGTATCTGGGATAAAAAATTCTCTGTTGCCAACATAACCAATAGTCCCAGGCATCACAAAAGTTGTAACGCTGTCTGCATTCACATTTTCGACATATGGCAGATACCTACCTGCGTACAGCCCTATATCGGTACGAACTTCCGTCAACACAATGTTTATCATTTCCAGCGGATTGTTTAATAAAGCTTCGCGGGTAAGTGTCTGCTGAATCAACAATGTCATAAACTCCATTTGCATATTGTTGCGGTGCAAGTCACCCATAGGCCATAGCCGATAACGCACAACACCTTCTGCCATATTGCCATCAAGCATTTGCAAACCTTCGGGAACATCTATGAGAAGCGGCGGGTTTTGGTTAGGGCTTTCGTAAAACAGTGGTCGCGGAATATACATCTCCACCCCGCCAATTGCGTCCACAACACGTTTAAACGCCGCGAGTTCCACTTCCACATAAAAATTAAAATCCACGCCAAACATTTCGCCAAGTTGCGCTTTCAAAAAATGAAGCCCCTGCGCACGTCCACCATGCGCACGCATTTCGTTAATTTTCAAAGTTGACGGCGGGCGAAATCCAGCTTCATTCATTTGTGCCAGCCTATGCGGCGGAATACGAACAAACATATCACGCGGAACAGACATCAAATGAATATCCCCGCTATCCCGATAAAATGTCCCAACCATGATAGCGTCTGCAAGAAGCTGATTATCCAACCCCACCAAAAGAAAATTAGTTCTGGCAGGCGGACGAAATAACGTCCCATCGTCAGTGTCGTCGGGGCGTTCTACTTCCATTGCAACAAATTCGTAAATATCCCCAGTATTAACTGCGGTCAAATTCCCAATAACATCACCACGCGCCACCACAGGCGGCGAAGTGTCTTCCACAGCAAGCAAAAAAATTATAACCCCAACAGAAAAAATAACCGCAACCCCCGCAATAGAACCAGCAATAGCTAAAAGCAACTTGATTGAATCACGATTAAAATTCAAAGTTTAAACACCACCTAAGATTCTGTCTCTTTTGAGTATATAGCGAAATTCCAGAAGAATCAAGGGATATAGCGATTTCGATTGAAATTGGGTTTCGTCTGTCGCCCCAAACGCGGCCGCGCGTTCGTGGCTCGTCCTCAACCCATTTCAAAACGAAACGCCTATATAACCAACATATATCAAAACCGCGCCAAAGAACCCTCCAATGGAAGCACAAATCCATGGAAAACTAATCGAAAAACCGTCCAGCTTTTGCAAAATCCAGTAATCGCGCTTCGCCAGCACAAACCTGTAAAAAAGCACAGCCAGCCCCAACGAAACAGCAAAAATCGCAATTTTTTCGATATAACCCCAGAAGCTAACGCTAACATGCACGTTAAACAAAAACCGAATTACTTGCGCGCCAAAAATTCCCAATGCGAAACAAAAAATCGAAAGCCCAATTACAACCGACATACGATACCAGTCACGTTCCACTTTACGAACTTCGCCAAGCGGTTTACCAAAGAAAATAGCCGAATATTTAACAAAGACCAAAATAGTTCCGAAATTAATCACAATAATAATCCACTCAAGCGGCCCTGTCGCGCCATACATAAGAAAATATTTTGAAATGCTACCGTTAAACAATGGCGCACCGATAATTCCCAAAATCGCAACAATATTAGTCCCCGCAATAACAGGGCTAATCTTTAACGCACCGCGCATCTTTCGTAAATCTCTAGTTCCGAAAATATAACTAATTTGACTAGCGCAAAGAAACAACGCGACCTTAAAAATCGCATGATTAACAATATGAAAAAGCGACCCAATATAAGAATACTCGTTATATTCGGGATAAATACTAAGCCCAACAATAATCAGCCCAACTTGAGCAATGGTACTATAAGCCAGCATCAACCGAATTTCAGATTGCGAAAGAGCCAAAATAATCCCCGCAACCGCCGTAATAATCCCAATAACCAGAAAAAATTCCGTACCAAGCCCACCAAAAACATCTTTAAACCGAATAAAAAGATAAACGCCACTCTTAATATGCAACCCAGACATAACAGCCGCAATAGTAAACCGCGACCCAGTAAGCGAATTAACCTTGGGCAACCAAGTAAGCATAGGCAGCAACGAACATTTTGAGGCAATGCTGGTCATGATAAGCGCGAACGGCAAAGCTATTTCGTTATTTTCCATGCCCGCGATAATCACCGTGGCGGCTTCCATATCCATAACGCCCGTAATCATATAAAGATACCCAAGCCCAAAAAGATAAAACTGCATAACCACGATATTAACCATAATAAAAGTCATACCAGCAAAAAGATTCCGCCGCTTATTGTCATACATAAGTAAAATTGCAACAACAATAGTGCTAACCTCAACCAGCACAAAAACATTAAAAAAGTCCCGCGTCAAGAAAAGCCCAATCAAAACGCCCTGCAACAAAAACACCAAAAAGAGATAAAGCCTTTTACTTTTATCATAGGGCGTTTGTAATGTATAAATTCCAATAGCCAAAAAAATCACAACGGTGAAAAAAACAAAAACCGCCGCTAAATTATCCGCCCTAAGCGTAATTCCCAACAGCCCCTCATAATGCCCAACAGTACCAATAATCTCCGAGTACCGAGTAGCCGCAAGCAAAAAAAGCGCGGGAAAAACAAACAGCCCCTGCGCCAAAATAGCCAACATCCGTGCAATTTTAGCAGTGAAAAACACATAGAGAAACACCGCCAAAATAACCGGAACAATAACAAAAAAGGGAAGCATTTGCGAAATCATAGCACACCTCTTAAAAATCAAAAGATAAAAGACTTGGGGACGCTGTTCACAGTTGCGCAGTTAGCGCAAGCAAATGTTTCCCGCGCCAATATATCACAAATAACGAGTGAAAATCAAG
>WQVV01000198.1 GCA_009785665.1 Defluviitaleaceae bacterium | reverse complement strand
GGGCTTTCTGGTTGGTGGACTGTCGTTTACTATTTTGGCGGATTATTATTTAGTGCTTACGCAACAGCATCTTTATGGCATTGCCACGTTTTGCTTTGTGCAGGTGTGTTATATGATGCGCGCTTTACGTGGCAGTGATACGGGTGAAGCTGTATCCCCTGAATCTTCTCGTAGTACTTTTTCCGCTGAAACAGTGACATATTCGCCCCACGAAAATAGTGTAAACTTGCAGGATTGTTGCTGGGCGGATATGTCGCTGTTTTATAGGAAAAAGTATAAGCAGAAGATTCTTACGGGGGTACTTCTTTGCGCTTTTGTTTCTGTGTGGGCTATTTGTGTTTTTGTTATTGGTGAAGTTGTTGCTATTGCGGCTCTTTATGCGTGTTTGTTTATTACAAATATTGTGATAAACGTCAAAACAAGAGCCCGCCGTCCCAAGTGGAATTTCCGTGTGACGATGGCGGGGCTTGTTTTGTTCGCGCTTTGCGATATTAATGTTATGCTTTACAACATGCCAGCCTATTTGGGCACGCCGCATTGGTTTTATTTTGTGTTCCCGCTTATTTGGATTTTCTATCTGCCTAGTCAGGCGTTGTTGGCCATTAGTGCTACTTCCTCGCCACGGGCGAAGGCGTAGAGTAGAATTTCCGAAACGGGTTTACCTGTGGCTTTTGTTAAGGCTTGGGCGTAGATTTCCATTTGGATTCGGTGGATTTCTGCCCATTCGGACAGTGGCGTTGACGCGGGTATGCTGTCGCTTTTGAAGTCTATCGCGATTATTTTTTCGTTTTCTTCAAAGTGACAGTCAATGATTCCGTGTACTAGAATTTTTTCGTGGGTCGCATTTTCCTGCGCTGGGTATAACTGCGACGCTGGTAATGCTAATACGAATGGTGTTTCTCTATAAAGCTTGGAATTTTCCGCTGCCTTTCTTAGGCGTTCTGCTATGCGGGAGTTTGCAAGCTTTTTTATTTTGGCGCGGTTTACTGCTTTTGCTTCGTCGGGGGTTAATAGGTTTTTTTGGGTTAGGGTGGCGATTAGTTCTTCTATTGTTGCGGCGGTGGTGTGTTGGTGGAAATCCATATGCTCTACGATTTTGTGTAGTACTGAACCCATTCGCGCTGATGTAATTCCGCTTTCCGCTTGAATAAACATGGGCGGCTCGAAGCTGGGCGGCTGGGTTTTGTGGGAACTGCTGTCGGGGGTGATGTCGTACATTCGGCGTATTTCGGAGATTGCCAATTTTGATGGTAGTGCAGGGGAAGACTCTGGCAGAATGTACGGGAGTAAATTGGTAGCTTCTTCGTTGTTTATGGCGTTCCTCTCCTCGCTGTCACTGGCTTCGAGATGTTCCTGTGGTGGCGAATCGGTGAAAAGCGGCTGTGCCGCTTCGCTGTTACTGGCTTCGAGACGTTCTGGTGGCAACGAAGACATTTCGTCGGCGAAAAGAGGCTGTGCCTCCTGTGCCTCGTGGGTGGTTAGTTTGAATAGGGTTTCGGATTCTTCTTGCTTGCGTAGTAGGCAGGGCATTAGCCAGTCTAGGTAGCTGGACGCGCTTCGGCGGTAGTACATTGGTAGGGTTGTTTTTACGTTGCCTAGATGGTCTTGCCACTTTTCCATGGATTTTTGTAGGTTTTTTGCGCGACCTGTTAGGATTAGTAATTCCTTTGCGCGAGTCATTGCTACGTATAAACAGCGTAGTTCTTCGGATAGGTTTTCGCGGCGGGTTAGGCGGGCTAGGCTGAATCTGGCTATTGTGTTGGAACGTGTGCGTAGTTTGGTGTTTACATAGTATGGGCCTACGCCTTCCGCAGAGTGCAGAATTACTGGGCGGCGTTCGTCATCAATGTTAAATTTTTTCGCTAGGAATGCGCATATTACTACTGGAAATTCCAGCCCCTTCGACTTGTGAATTGTCATTAGGCGAACTTTATTGTTATACGTTGATTCTGATGATGGTTCTACCGCGCTTGCTACATTGCCTGCTTCGCTTAGTCTTTCGATATAGCGTATGAAGTGGAATAACCCTTTTAGGCTTGTCTCCTCAAATTCGATTGCACGTTCTAATAATAATCGCAAATTGGTTTGGCGGATTATTCCGCCTGTCATGTTTGCCGCATGGACAGGGTACAGCGTTGTGTCGTATATAAACCCGATTAATCGGCTTATTGGAAGGTACATTGCCGCTGCACGCCATTTTTCTAGGTCGGAAAGAAAGCGGCAAATTTTTTCGGCGGCGGCGGCATAGGCGGCACGACCGCTTTTCGCCGATAACATGTGGTGGTTGCTTTCGTTACGGCTCGAAGCTAGAAGGGCTTCGTTAGGAGTAGCTTCTGCTTCCGTTTTCGCTTCCGCCGCGAAGGATACTAATTTGTCATAAAAATCTAGTGGGCGGTCTTCTTTTTTTTCTTCTGCTTCGGTGGTTTCGTCTTTGTTCTCTTCTTCATTTTTGGGTGGCTTGTGGCGGCTTATTTGGAAAAGTTCGTCTGCGTTTAGGGCGTATACTGGGCTGCTTAGTGCTGTTATTAGTTCTATGTCTTGGCGGGGGTTGTCCGTTATTCGCAGGAAGGCTACTGCGGTTTTTATTTCTTGCTGGTCGAAAAAGCCTTCGCTCATGTCGGCTATTGCGTCTATTCCGTGGGATTTTAGTTCTTCTATTACTTCGCCTGCGATTCTTGCAAAACTTCGCGTTAGAATTGCTATGTCGCCTTGGCGGCATTCCCGAAAGGTTTTGGTATTCTCGTCCCATACTTTGCGTGTGGCTAGAAGTTCCTTTATACAACGGGCTAGTACGCGAGTTTCGGCTATTACGTTGCTTATTGGTTCGTCGGTGTCGGGGTCTTCGTCATCTTCGGGGTCGGATTGGTCTAGTAGTTCTACTTGCATTATTGGGTCGGTGTTTTCTGGTAGCGGCGGATATTCTCCATGACCTGCGTGCAGGGCGGCATTGTTGTCGTATTCCACGTCGCCCACGTCGCGGCACATAAGTTGCGAGAAAAAGAAATTTACCGCGCTTAAAACCTCTGGACGGCTACGAAAGTTATGCGAAAGGTCGATACGAATGCGGTCTGAAAGAGATGAAGACCTTGGGGACTCTGCCCCCAATCCCTCGAAATCCTTTGAATAAGCTTGATGATTTTGTTGCGTTGCATCTTGCACGGGGGTGAAATTGTCGTACTTTTTTTTGAATAGCCCTGGGTTCGCTCTGCGGAAGCGGTATATACTTTGTTTTACGTCACCTACCATGAAACGTCTTTCCGCCACAGCGGAGAGAATTAAATCTTGGATTTCGTTGGAATCTTGGTACTCGTCAACCAGCACCTCGAAGTATCTTTGTTCTCGTGGTGCTGGCGTTAAGTCGTCTGGGCCATTTGGATATAGTATGCGAATTGCGAAATGTTCCAAGTCGGAGAAATCTAGTACGTTTTTTGCGCGTTTTTCTTTTGCGTATTCTTCGGCAAAACGGCTTGCCAGTCTCATAAGCGCGGAAACTCGCGGCGACAGCGCGACTAAATCGCTTGCCATTTTTTCGGGCGGCGCGAAGAACACGCCCTGTACCATTTTTTTCACACGCTCTTTTACGGCCTTGTTGCGAATGCGCATTACGCGTTCTTTTAAGTCGGGGTCAACTTCGTCTTTTGCGGATATTCTTGGCAAAGTCCCCCAATCTATCCATGAAAACGTGTGGTACATATCTTCAAATGAAAGTTCCTTGCTGGAATCCTGCAAGTCGCGTAACATTTGCAATTCTGCGCGAAGTTTTTCTACATACTTCTGCGGCCCGCCTGGGGCATTGCAAATTGTAATCGCCTGTCGCAAGCCTTCTTGCGCGCCTTGTAGCCCCAATTCCAATTCCTCGCGGGCAATTGCCGCCCACGGGGTTGTGTCTATATCGGAAATATCCTCGAATGCGGCGGAGTATCGGCTTGCCGCTTTCATTGGGAATGGGTCGCTTTCCATAAACTCGTGAATAGAACGCACTAGAATTTCCAGCCGTCCGTCCATGGTTTTTCCGCCGTATACATCTGCTAGGTCTAAAAAATCGTCGTTATCCTCGCGGTGATACTCCGATTCAAAAAGTTCCGCCATTACCTGCGATTTCACCAAACTTAGTTCCGCGTCGTCACCAACACGAAACGCGGGGTCTAAATCCACTTCCTGAAAATGCTCCTTAATAATTTTCCGGCAAAACGCATGAATCGTAGAAATATCCGCCATAGGAAGCAACGCCGCCTGATGCGCCATTCCCTCACGCTCCGAAAGCTTTTTTACAATACGCTCCCGCATTTCCGCCGATGCCGCTTCCGTAAACGTAACAACAAGCAATCTGTCAATGTCAACACCTTCGGAAATATGCCGCACAATCCGCTCTGTAAGCACTGCCGTCTTTCCAGAACCAGCCGCCGCCGATACCAGAATTTCCGTAGCATTGCACATAATCGCTTCCCGTTGGGCTGGTGTGAAATTATCCATTATGTATCACCTCGGACAGAGTATATCATAAAAGCGGTGGTGGTACAGCCGTGTTTCACAGCTAAAATGGATTTTCGGCGTAAGCGTCAATGTAGTTTCCAAAAATATCTCAACACGATTTTGTTGGCATTGCAAATCAAATGTGCTAAACTGCACATGAGGTGAATGTTATGGCTAAAAATTCTACAATAAACCTTCGCGTTAATTCCGAGGTTAAGGAACAGGCAGGGATGATACTTGATGCGATGGGCTTATCTTTCAGCGATGCTTTTAACTTGATGCTCCATCAAATTAAAATACAACGCTCTTTACCTTTTGAAGTCGTGCGTACAGCCACACACCAAGAGCGGAAACCCTTTCATATATGGAACGCATTGAAAACGGCGAAGAAGAACTTGTCGGCCCGTTTTCCTCAAAAGAGGAATTATGGAAGTCTTTGGACATATGAAGTATACACCTTATACTTTTTCCTATAAAACAGTGCCATATCCGCCCCGCAACAATACTGCAAGTCTGCACTGTTTTCGTAGGGCGAATATGGCACTGTTTTAACGGAAAAAGTATTACTACACCAATCGAATAAAGCGTCAATTAAAGGTTCTTAAAAAACGTGGATATGATATGAACCTTTTCAAAGAAGCAGTTGATATACTTCTTGACGGCAAGCCGCTTCCGCAAAGGTATAATGACACCTACTAAAAGGTAATAGGCAAGGGTACAGAGATTGTCATATATTGCCTGATTGGGTGTTGATTTACAAAATTGACAAGGGCTTTTTAACGCTTACCTTGTTTGAGACTGGTACACATTCCGATATTTTAGAGTAATGCATGAGCCATAATTGGTGAATGTAAAACGGGGAATAAAAAATAGCGGGACTTCGTTCCTGTAAAGAATTTAACCAAGATTGGTATAACGCATACGCCTCGAAGCCATGAACAATTTCCTACGCCTACAAAAAAAAGCTGCTGCAAAACCATAAAAATGGGTTGCAACAGCTTCTTTATGTGATAATTCGGAATTGTTTTAGCGAAAAAAGTAATTACAAACGAGTTCCGCATTCAGAGCAAAATTTCTGCCCATTTGCGTTTACAAAACCGCAAGCGCATCTTGCGCCAGATTGCAAACTGCATCTTGTGATTAGCGTATTGCCGCACGAGCCACAAAAACGGCTATCGCCAGTATTAATTTCGTTGCAACTGTTGCATCTTATGTCCATAGACATAGAGTTTCCAGCGGTTTGGTTGCCGCCTTGCCCACGATTAAGCACATGTTGAATAAGCGTACCTGCAATTTCTTGACCTACGCCCATGCCTGTACCCATTCCTACGCCTTGCAATAGTGACCTTAACATATTAATCCCACACCTTCCTTAG
>WQVV01000197.1 GCA_009785665.1 Defluviitaleaceae bacterium | reverse complement strand
ACATTCTAAGCAATGAACAAAAAAATATTCGACCCGTTATTACATTACGCGTTAGGGCGTGTTATAATTAAAAAATAGATGGTAGGAGATAATACATGGCAAAAAATAAACCCCTACAAATTGCAAAGCCATTTGTAAAATGGGCTGGTGGCAAGGGACAATTATTGAATGAAATAAGAAAAAAATATCCTGCTGAATTAGGCGGGCGCATAAGTAAGTATGCTGAACCCTTTATTGGTGGTGGTGCAGTTTTATTTGATGTGTTAAACAATTTTGAAATTTCCGAAGTTTACATCAGCGACATAAATAGAGAGCTAATCCATACATATTTAACCATTCGGGATAATGTTGATGGACTAATTCAACAGTTGAGTGACTATGAAAGTGTTTATTTGCCAGCGAGTACAGAGAACAGAAAAGCTACTTATTATGAAAAGAGAGAACAATTCAACAGGCTAAAAAAAGGCAATGAATTTCCTCTCGAAATAGCGGCATTGTTTATATTCTTAAATCGCACTTGCTTTAACGGTCTTTATAGGGTTAATGCAAAAGGTGGCTTTAATGTTCCGCAAGGCAGTTACAAAAACCCTTGTATATGCGACGTTGAAAATCTTTTAGCAGTTTCGCAAAAATTACAAAACATAATCATAATGTGCGGTGATTACAAGAAAGCATCGGATTTTATCGACAACAAAACATTTGCCTATTTTGACCCTCCGTACCGTCCGCTTTCTCCAACGGCAAGTTTTACAGCGTATGCGCAAGATGGGTTTTGCGATATTGCGCAAGTTGAACTCGCTTCCTTCATTGATGACATGAGTAGCAGAGGGGCATACATCGTTGCAAGCAATTCAGACCCAAAGAATATTGATGAACAGGATAACTTTTTCGATATACTTTACGCCGCACACAAAATATCAAGAATACAGGCAAGTCGGGCTATAAACTCAAACGGTGCAAAGCGTGGCAAAGTTAATGAATTGCTAATTGTAAACGGATAGAGAGGTATGAATTATGCGTGATTTTACAACATGGATTGCTGGCTTCAAAGATAGCATTGCCAACTATGAATACTATGTGGACTTTTCAAAGGTTCACCGTAACGTGGACAAAATCAAAATTGAGTTGAATATACTTAATTCACTCATTGGCTCTGATAACATTGAGGCTGATTTTGATGACCTGATTAGCCGATACCCCGAAGCACTCAAGTGTATACCATTATTGCTTGCTGTGCGTGAAAATGAAATATACGCAATCGATAGCGATGGTGAATTTCGTTATAACTTTAAGGATATGAATTATTCTGTTGAACAGTACAAGGTGTTTATGCGAAAAACAGGACTGTTTAACTTGCTGGAAAAACATATAATCGGCAACCTTGTAGACTATGCTACAGGCGTTGAAACAGGGCTTGATTCCAATGGTCGTAAAAACCGCACAGGAACGACGATGGAAAACCTTGTAGAGGAATATCTTCAAAAAGCAGGATTGATAAAAGGTGAAACATATTTCAAAGAGATGAAAATTGCTCAAATAGAAGTCAAGTGGGGTATCAGCCTGTCGGCAATATCAAACGAGGGGAAAACCGTAAAGAAGTTTGATTTTGTCGTTAAGGTTAGTAAAGTTATTTATGGCATAGAGGTTAATTTTTACGGAAGCGCAGGCTCGAAGCTCAATGAAACCGCACGAAGCTATAAAAATATCGCAGTAGAATCTAAGGACATTGAAGGTTTTGCGTTTGTTTGGATTACGGATGGTAAGGGATGGAACAGTGCAAGAAATAACTTAGCTGAAACATTCGGCGTAATGGAGCATCTTTATTGTATAGCCGATTTGAAAGATGGGGTAATGAATAGGATTTTCATATGAAAACTCAAAAGGAGGATACAATGCTAATACCTGCAATCAGCTTTCCTAGTAATTGTAAGGAAGCAATTGAATACTATAAATCCGTTTTTGGTGCTGAAGTTAATAAGCTTGGGTTCGATGAAAATAAGAATCCAGATTTCGTTATGCATTCAGAGCTTACAATTTATGGTGGAAAAGTAAATATGTCTGACAATGATGGTACAAGCATAGAACCTGTGGGGCTAACCTTCAACATCTTCCTTAAAAATGAAAAGGAAGTTTCGGCTTTATTTAACAAACTGGCAGAACGAGGGGAAGTTAGAGTACCCCTGCAAACAGATTGTTGGACGGATTTGTGGGGTTATATAGCAGACCCCTTCGGGCTAGAATGGTGCATAGCTGTGGAACACGATTGATACAACACTCTTCGCTAGGGCGTGTTCCCACTACATTCTACATTTTAATAATTTAAAACGGCGGTTATCCGAAAGAGGAAAAACGCCGTTTTTTATAGGCTAGGAAACAGTTCATGTCTTCGTGACGTATGAGTTAGCTTACCAAATACATGTAGTCGTAATCGGCGAAAGGCGGTTGTGCCGCTTTTTTACGCAGATGGGAACACACCTTCACGAATCTAGGGCGTGTTTCCCATAACCCCCGCCATATCTTGCATATACTTAGGTATATCCAATTCTTGCGGGCAGGCTTTTACGCATATGCCGCAGTTTACGCACGCGGCTGGGCGTTTTTCGGGTGGTTGCGCTAGTAGACGATTAAGCCGCCATTCGCCGCCTGCTTTGTAGTCGTTGTAGTAGTTTAGCGCGGTTGGAATGTCTATGCCTTTTGGGCATTCGCAGTATTTGCAGAATGTACATGGCGCGCCGATTGTATTAAATAGCATTGTGCTTGCTTGCAGTAGCAGTTCTTTGTCTGCTGGCGAAAGCGGCTTGCTTTCGCTTACTGTGGCTATGTTATCCTTCACTTGCGCAATGTCCGACATTCCGCTCAAGATTACAGATACATGCGGCAAGTCCATTACAAACCGCAATGCCCATGATGCTATCGACATATTCGGCTCGGCGGCGCGTAGTAGCGCGTTGCCTTCTTCTGTTAGGTTTGCCAGCATTCCGCCGTGTACAGGTTCCATTACAAACAGCGGCACTCCTGCTTTCTCCACGATTGAGTACAACTCTTTCATGTTGCTATGATGCCAGTCGTAGTAGTTCATTTGCAACATAACAAAATCCCATTCGCAATGTGCTAGGGCTTTTCGCAACACCTCGGGGCTTCCGTGAAACGAAAATCCCCAGTTGCGTATGCGGCCTTCACGTTTCTTCTCCAAAAAGTATTCCACGCAACCATTACCAAGATACCCTTCGATATACTGGTCAGAAATCCCGTGGCATAAATAATAATCAATGTAATCCATTTGCAGTCGCTCAAGTTGTTCCGCAAACTGCACTCGATAATCAGGCTGACGAATCAAATTATACTTGTCTGCCACAAAAAAACTATCCCGCGCATATCGCCCCAGAGCTTTGCCCAAAAACCTTTCCGAATCCCCACCATGATACGGATACGCCGTATCAAAATAATTAATCCCACCTGCAATGCACAAATCCAAAATCTCTTCTGCTCGCGGGTAGTCAACGGGTTGCCCCCAGCCCTCCGCAATTTGCGGAAGCCGCATAGCCCCCATTCCCAATAACGATAACTTATTCCCGTTCGTGTTTTTGAACTTCATATGACCATTCCTTTCTGCGAAAATCGCTATATAGGCGTTTCGTTTTGAAATGGGTTGAGGACGAGCCAATTCTGCGAATGTTTCTACGCAGAATTGGCGACAGACGAAACCCAATTTCAATCGAAATCGCTATACAACCCCACCATCAAGCGGGATAACCTGACCTGTTAGGTAGCTTGCCGCGTCTGATGCGAGAAACACTGCTAAATCCCCAGCTTCTTTGGGGCTTCCGAAACGCCCTAGTGGAATATCTTCCGTAAAGGCGTTTTTTTCGTGTGGAGAAAGTCTGTCGTTCATGCGAGTTTCAAATGCACCGCAGGCTATGGCGTTTACTCGAATGTTTGAGGGGGCAAGTTCCTTAGCAAGGGCTTTGGTGAAGCCATTAACACCCGCCTTTGCCGCAGAGTACGCAACTTCGCAAGACGCGCCAGAAATTCCCCAAATAGAGGAAATATTTATAATACCCCCAGCCTTAGCCCGAACCATGTTTGGAATAACCAAATGCGAAGCATTCGCAACAGACAGTAAATTTGCCGAAATTATCCCCTCTATTTCGCAAGGTGTCATATCGCCGAAAAGCCCGAAATGCGCAATACCTGCATTGTTTACCAAAATTTCAATTTGTCCAAGCGCGGCTTCTGCTTTTGCGAAAAACTCCGCGCAAGCATCATAATTGGAAACATCAGCGCGGAAGCCCACGAAGTTTTCCACACTGCAAAATTCCTTGCGAAGCTCCGCGACTGCCCGTTCTAACTGGGCTTCATCTTCACGGCAATTCAAAACAACTCTATCGCCCAGCGCGGCGAAGGCTTTTGCAATAGCAAAGCCAATCCCACGCGACGAGCCAGTTACCAAAACCGTTCGCGGTTTTCTGTTGCAGTTACTGGCTTCGAGACGTACCCCTAACCCTGCGTTCATGTCTTCGGCGAAACGCGGCTATGCCGCCGACGCACGCCCCATTGGATAAACTCGTTCATGGAAAACGCAACCACCACACACGCAATAACAGTCGGGTACAGCAACTCCAACGAAATCGCAAGCACTTCACGCATAACAATCGCGCTAAGTGCAACACCCAACCCAGCCGCGGCAATTTGAAGCCCCACCAACTTAGAAAGCGAAGCGGGGTGAAAACGCGTTTTAGTTTCGTTCATAAGGCACGGGAACACTGGCGCGAACCCAAACCCAACCAACGCGATTCCAACAAAACTACTAGAGAACGTCAAAATAACCAGCCCCACCAGCGACAACGCAAACCCAATCCGAATAACATGCACGCCAGAAATCAAGTCCGTTACATATCCAAAAATAAATCGTCCAGCCATCAACGCGCCCAGATAAATAGCGGGGAAAAGCCCCGCCGTTTCAAACGGAACATTCCGATATTCACTTTCGATAAGTACACTAACCGTCCAAAACGTAACAGAATATTCAAACGCAGTATAAAGAAAAAACAACCACCACTGCACAACAGGATAAACCTTAGAAGTCAAAAAAGCACCCTCCTGTGAAGGCGATATGTTTTCATCACCGTCCTGCCGCGCCGTTTTCAAATCCCAATAACCCTTGAAAATACTAAACGCCACAAAAACAGCAATAACCAACTGAATCACAAACAACGCCTGATAACCAACGCGCCAATCGTCATAAAACATAACCATTTGCCGCATAATCACTGGACTAACCGCCCCGCCCATTCCCCAAAAACAATGAAGCCAATTCAAATGCCGCGCCGAAAACCTATCAGCCGCAAACGCATTAACCCCAGAATCCACAAGCCCCATTCCCAGCCCCAACAAAACAGTAGCCCCAGTAAGCCCCATCAAATTAGGCGCGAACGAGAAACACAGAACTCCAACAAGCAACAACAAAAACCCAATACCACCAAGCCGCTCCACCCGAATAAACCGAGCCAACCGACCAGTCTGGCTAGAAGAAAGCGAATAAAAAATAGAATGCACAACAATCAAAACAGTAGCCTGCCCAAGCTCCAGCCCCATCTCATATCGAATCCGAGGCCAAGCCACGCCAAAGGCCCCGTCGGGCATACCCAGCGCGAAAAAAATAGAATAGACAGCAATCATCAAAACCAAAGGATTTTTTTTCATTTTAACACTCCAAAAGATTAAGACCTTGGGGGAAAACCTTTTGTAATCATATTTCCTAATGCGAAGCAAAAGAAATGTGAGAAGAAAAGGTTTTCCCCCAAACCCCCTTTCCAAAAAACTTTTTCATTTGCGCCTTTAATTGAGTGGAAATTTAACGAAGCTTT
>WQVV01000196.1 GCA_009785665.1 Defluviitaleaceae bacterium | reverse complement strand
TCAACGCATTCAAAACTGGATGAATAATTATCCCAGAAGAATTTTTGGATACAAAACACCTATAATTCTTTCAGCTTAGTTTAACTGGTTCTTGCCTTGGGCAATTAAACTTGCAATTCTCAGTTTCTATGAATTCTTAGAAAATTCCTTGACTTTATCGCATGGCAAGTGCTATAATCCATATGTTTAGTATGTAAGTGGGCAATCGCCCGCTTATTTTATGCGGACTTATAATCTAAGGAGGTGAAAAATGCTTACGTTCAACCAACTGGTAAAGCAAGGGCGTAAATCAAAAATTACAAAGTCGAAATCCCCGGCCCTGCAAAAAGGTCTTAACACCATCAAAGACAGGAGAACAGACAAAAGTTCCCCGCAAAAACGTGGTGTATGTACCCGTGTGTTTACAGACACACCTAAAAAGCCTAACTCTGCGCTTAGGAAAATAGCCCGTGTACGTCTTTCTAATCAAATGGAAGCGACATGTTATATTCCAGGCGAAGGCCACAATTTACAAGAGCATAGCGTCGTGCTTATGCGCGGCGGCAGGGTGCGTGACGTACCGGGCGTACGTTATCACATTGTGCGCGGTACACTAGACACAGCCGGTGTAGCTAATCGTAAACAAGCCCGTTCTAAATACGGCGCGAAAAAACCTAAAAAAGCATAATCGCACTGAATGCGCTTAATATATAGGCGCGATACGTGTTGCAACAAAGTGCTTAAACACGAGTACCGATGATCTAATCTCAATAGTTAAGGAGGGAAGTCTCGTGCCAAGAAAAGGACATGTAGCAAAAAGAAACGTTTTGCCTGACCCGCTTTACGGGAGCAAAATTGTAACCAAGCTAATCAATGGCATTATGCTGGACGGCAAAAAAGGTGTTGCGCAAAAAATCGTCTATGGGGCGTTTGAAAAAGCAGCCGAGAAAAAAGGCGTACCGGCCATGGATGTTTTTGAAGAAGCAATGAACAACATCATGCCTGCGTTGGAAGTCAAAGCGCGTCGTGTGGGTGGTGCAACTTACCAAGTACCCATCGACATCCGCCCGGATCGCCGCCAAACCCTGGCTTTGCGCTGGATGGTATCATTTGCCAGAAGCCGCAGCGAAAAGAACATGATAGACCGTCTGGCAAATGAATTGTTAGACGCATCGAATAACACCGGTGGCGCCGTTCGCAGAAAAGAAGAAATGCACAGAATGGCAGATGCGAACAAAGCGTTTGCACACTATAAATGGTAATTTGTGCGGCCTGTTTGAATTAAAGGTTGCATAACAGAATTTCGGAGGCAATAACAGTGAGAGCTTTTCCACTAGAAAAAACCAGAAACATTGGCATAATGGCGCATATCGATGCCGGTAAAACCACTTTAACAGAGCGTATCCTGTTTTATACAGGCC
Source organism: Defluviitaleaceae bacterium (assembly GCA_009785665.1). Taxonomy (GTDB): domain Bacteria; phylum Bacillota; class Clostridia; order Lachnospirales; family WQUN01; genus WQVC01. Next base: position 4,490 of record WQVV01000196.1, on the reverse strand, counting down.
GCAACTATAAAATTGGTGATACTCACGACGGTACAGCCACAATGGACTGGATGGAACAAGAGCAAGAACGCGGTATAACCATCACATCTGCGGCAACAACAGCGCAATGGGATGGCCACCGCATTAATATTATTGATACACCCGGTCACGTAGACTTTACAGTGGAAGTAGAGCGTAGTTTACGTGTACTTGACGGCGCGGTTGGCGTATTTTGCGCCAAAAGCGGCGTAGAACCACAATCCGAAACAGTTTGGCGTCAGGCCGATAAATACGGGGTTCCCCGTATTGCCTACGTGAACAAAATGGATATCCTGGGCGCAGACTTTATGAATGTAGTTGAAATGATTAAAGACCGCCTGGGCCACAATGCCGTACCTGTTCAGCTTCCTATAGGTTCCGAAAGCGACTTTAAAGGTCAAATCGACCTGTTTAACATGAAAGCTTATACCTACGAAGGTGAACATGGCGAAATCATTAATGAAGGCGAAATACCGGAGCATTTGATGGCCATATCTGAAGAAGCACGTACGGTTTTAATCGAAGCCATTGCAGAAACAGACGAAGCATTGATGGAAGCTTATTTAGGCGGTGAAGAAATTGATATTCCAACCCTAAAAACAGCATTGCGCAAAGCTTGTATTTCTACAACGATTATTCCTGTATTCTGCGGCTCTGCATATAAGAAAAAAGGCGTACAAAAAGTGTTGGATGGTGTTGTAGACTATCTGCCCGCACCTATCGACATTCCTCCAATCAAAGGTATTGTTCCTGATACCGATGAGGAAGTAGAGCGTAAATCTTCTGACAGCGAGCCATTTGCAGCACTTGCTTTCAAAATTATGAACGACCCATATGTAGGTAAATTGGCATTCTTCCGTGTATATTCCGGTACACTTGAAGCGGGTTCGTATGTATACAATTCTGTAAAAGGCAAAAAGGAACGCATGGGGCGCATCTTGCTTATGCATGCTAACGACCGCGAGGACGTTGACAGAATTTATGCGGGTGACATTGCCGCTGTGGTAGGTTTGAAATTTACCACAACAGGTGATACGCTTTGTGACGAGAAACACGAAGTCATTCTCGAATCCATGAACTTCCCGGAGCCGGTAATTTCACAGGCTATCGAACCGAAAACAAAGGCAGGCCGCGACAAACTGGGGCTTGCTTTGGCTAAATTGTCAGAAGAAGACCCAACATTTAGGACGTATACCGACGAAGACTCCGGTCAAACCATTATTTCCGGTATGGGTGAGCTTCACCTTGAAATTATTGTAGACCGCCTGTTGCGCGAGTTTAAAGTAGAAGCAAACGTGGGCAAACCACAAGTTGCCTACCGCGAAACCTTCCGCAAAGCAGCCGATGTCGAAGGTAAGTATGTACGTCAATCCGGCGGCCGCGGGCAATACGGCCATTGTAAAATTCTATTTGAGCCAATGGATGCCAACGATCCTGATAATTCCTACGAATTTGTGGACAAAATCGTGGGCGGTGTGGTTCCGAAAGAATATATACCGGCTATCAAAAATGGTATTGCAGAGGCAATGCAATCCGGTCAAATTGCAGGTTTCCCAGTACTTGGCGTTCGTGCAACATTGTACGACGGCAGCTATCACGATGTAGACTCTTCCGAAATGGCGTTTAAAATTGCTGGTTCTATGGCATTCAAAGAGGCCATGCGTAAGAGTGATCCTGCACTACTTGAACCAATCATGAAAGTGGACGTCACCGTTCCCGAAGAGTATATGGGCGACGTAATTGGCGATATCAACAGCCGCCGTGGTAAAATTGAAGGCATGGAAGCGCGCGGTAACGCACAAGTTGTGCATTCATTTGTACCGTTGGCAGAAATGTTTGGATATGCAACAGACTTGCGTTCTAAAACGCAGGGCCGTGGCACATACACCATGGAGGTTGACCATTACGACCCTGTACCAAAAAGCGTGCAAGAGAAGTTGACGTCTGGTAATAGAAAAGACGACTAGGGCTTGCATAAAAAACCAAAATTGTTATACTGTAACAAATAAATGTTAAACATTATGAGGAGGAAAAAATCCTATGGGTAAAGCAAAATTTGAACGTTCAAAACCCCACGTAAACATCGGCACCATCGGTCACGTAGACCATGGTAAAACAACACTGACAGCGGCTATTACCAAAACATTGTCAGACCGTTACGCGCTTGGCTCCGCTGTAGACTTCGACAAAATCGACAAAGCGCCGGAAGAAAAAGCCAGAGGTATCACAATTTCTACCACTCACGTAGAATACGAAACCCCTAACCGTCACTACGCTCACGTAGACTGCCCAGGCCATGCTGACTATGTTAAAAACATGATCACAGGTGCCGCGCAAATGGACGGCGCGATTCTTGTAGTATCCGCAACAGACGGCGTTATGAGCCAAACCCGCGAGCATATTCTTCTTGCCCGCCAGGTAAACGTACCAAAAATCGTAGTTTTCATGAACAAATGCGACGTTGTAGAAGACGAAGAACTACTCGAATTAGTAGACATGGAAATTCGTGAGTTATTGGACAAGTATGACTTTCCCGGCGATGATACACCAATCATCCGCGGTTCTGCTTTTGAAGCATTGCAAGACACAAGCGGCAAATGGGGAGACAAAATTGTTGAACTGTTTGAAGAGCTTGAAGTATTTATGCCAACACCGGAGCGCGACAGCGAAAGACCTTTCCTTATGCCTGTTGAAGACGTATTCTCTATCACAGGCCGTGGTACCGTTGTTACCGGCCGCGTAGAGCGTGGTACGCTGAAAGTTCAAGACGAAGTTGAAGTGGTTGGCTTTACAGAAGAAAAGCGCAAAGTCGTTGTTACCGGTATCGAAATGTTCCACAAACTACTTGACAGCGCAGAAGCTGGCGACAACGCTGGGCTGCTACTTCGCGGTGTACAACGTACAGAAATTGAGCGCGGGCAAGTGCTTGCAAAGCCTGGCTCTGTATCTGCGCACACACAATTCACCGCTCAAGTATACGTGCTTTCAAGAGACGAAGGCGGCCGTCATAAGCCTTTCTTTAACGACTACCGCCCACAGTTCTACTTCCGTACAACAGACGTTACCGGCGTAATCAAATTGCCGGACGGCGTTGAAATGTGTACCCCAGGCGACCATATCGAAATGACAGTAGAACTCATTTCTCCAATCGCTATGGAAGAAGGTTCACGCTTCGCTATCCGCGAAGGCGGCCGTACAGTAGGCGCAGGTTCTGTTGTAAAAATTATTAAGTAATTATAATCGCATACGAAAAAGGGATTCCGCATTGGTGGAATCCCTTTTTTTTATGTGCAGAATTTATAGTATGCAAGGTCAAGAAAATACATTTGTCAGATGCTATAATAATTATGTTGTCGACAATAATCTTACACAGTGAGGTGAATGCGTGTGAACAGTGATATCTTGGATAAGGTGCTAGCCTATATTGATGCCAATATCCATGAGAAAATTACCTTGAGCGACTTATCCGAAATCGCTTGCTACAGCCCATTTTATTTCAGCAAACTGTTTTCGGAAATAATGGGAATGCCTGCGACGGGGTACATTCGCATTCGTAAATTGCAACATGCCATCGTTTCATTGCTGGAAGGACAAAGGATTATGGACGTGGCACTACTTTATGCATTTGATTCACACGAGGGGTTCACACGCGCATTTACACAGCTTTTTGGCTCGACACCCAGTACGGTGAAAAAGCGTCTTGTTTCGTACACGGTGCCAGCATATGTTATGCCAGTAATTACAAATAGGAGGATTACGATGGAAGCAGCAAGCAATAATTTGCAAAATAATATGCATCAACTTGTTTTTGAAATTTTGGAAAACTCCCTTGAAGAAGCCAGAGCCGGGTATTGCACTAAAGTAGAAGTTTTACTTTTGCCGGATGGAGAAATGAAAATTACCGACAATGGGAGAGGCATACCGTTGTCAAAAGATGTACATGCAAGCAAAGCCGTATTGGACAAAATATTGGCGGGAAGCCCAATTACCAACGCAGAATACAGCCAAATGGGGGACCTTGCACAGGCAGGATTGCAAACGGTTAATTCTTTATGTGAGGCTTTGCAAATTACCGTAAAAAGAGGTGGGGATAAGTTCCAGCAAAATTATGTGCGTGGTGTTGCCCAGCATGACCTTATTGTAAGTGATGCTGAATGTGGTGTATCTGGAACAGAGATTGTTTTTAAGCCGGATACCGCTATTTTTAGCGATACAAAATTTTCGCAAGAAATGGTGTACGATTGGTTGAAGGATAATACAGCAGGTGTTGATAATTTTGAATTTAATCTACGCATCGGGCTATAAAGGCAAATAAAAAAGTCAGTTGGTTAGTGACACTAACCAACTGACTCAGCTTGTCAAAAAAGCCACCCGCTGCTCGTCATTGCGAGGAGTGAAGCGACGAAGCAATCCAGGAAATAGTGGAATACTCATGTTTCTGGATTGCCGCGTCGGGCTAAAGCCCTCCTCGC
>WQVV01000195.1 GCA_009785665.1 Defluviitaleaceae bacterium | reverse complement strand
CAATAAAGAAAGTGTTACCTAACGCATGATGATTCGGCGGCGGCTTGCGTCAACGCCTTTCATAAGCAGTGTATCAAAGGAAACGCAAAAGTCCTTTTGACAAATTCCATAACTTTGTCAAAGACGGCTGTCCATCTGGAGAGGGGGAAGTGGTAGTACGGTAGTTAGGTATTTATGTCCTGTGTTATTCGTAGGCGATTTATCGCACAAATTTAAGAGAGGAGTTTTTTTTATGGGAAAGAAAATTGCGTTGGTTGTTTTTGTTGTGATGTCACTCATGATGCTTGTAATGCTTGTGGGTTGTGGAGGTAATTCAGAATCGAGGTTGGTTGGTACGTGGGAAATGGTCAGCATGGAGATTATAATTGATGGCGAATCTCATCATGAGTATGCAGAAGGGGAACGTATGGAGTTCTTCTCGGACGGAAATGGTGCGATGGTTGATGGTATGGGACACATAACGGCGTTTACGTGGACAGCAGAGAATGGTAGGTTGATGACAACTATACAAGGTCTTACAAATGTACAAAATTATAGAATATCAGGTTCAACACTTACTACAACAAATACTGTAACAACCCATCTTGGAACTATCGAAACAACAGCTATTTTGCGTAGAGCAAGATAATTTACGACCTTGCGACCACGAAACTAAAGTTTCAATTTTCAGCAGGCAAAAAAACTTTTGGAGGAAATGACCATGAAAAAGACAATCAGAGTTTATGTATCGGGGTTTATCACTGCGTTGTTGCTAATGGCTTTTGCAACAGGCGCATACGCCGCCGCACGCACACAAAGCATCAGCGTTACTTACAATAATATTCGGCTTGTTATAAACGGCACGCATGTGATTCCACGCGACGCACAGGGCAATGTTGTTGAGCCGTTTATTTTTGGTGGTACGACATTTTTGCCAGTTCGCGCCGTTGCAGAAGCCTTGGGCGAAGAAGTACGCTGGGACGGTAATACTCAAACTGTTTATATAGGGCCAGTGATAGCACCGCCACCTGTAGCAAGATTTTTCTTGGAAAGTGATGTGTTTGCTACTTCATTAAATTTTGAAGAGCCGCCAAGAGGACACGGAGGTATAGGGGTGGGCGGGTTTGCACCTCAATCTTCTGCGGTGTTTACTCAACATCCTGCAAGCGGTTCATTTGTCATGAATGATATAACTTATCATAGAGGGCTATCACTTGAGTTGACTGGACTAGCAGGAGCATGGGCTGGTAGTACGACAGCATATGCAACCTCTACTTACGATACCTTAGGCTTTACTAGATTGTCGGGAGTGTTTGGTTTTAACATGCTTGGCTTGCTAGGGGGTGGAACCGCACAAGGCACGCTTGTAGTTACATGTGCAGACACGGGTCGATTCCTTGGTGGTGCTGATGTTAGTCATTATTCAAACACACAAGAACATGTCGATATAGATATATCTGGGGTACAACGTGTACAACTTCGCTTTCAAATCAATACCAACCGCACCAGTGCAGTTGGTGTTGGCTTTGGTGATGCATATTTCAGATAACACCATTATTTCGCAACAATGCAAACAACTAGCTAACGAGCATGTAATCACGAAACGAAAAATTCAATTTTCTGTGGAAAAATAAAAACTTGGAGGTATTCACCATGAAAAAAGTCGTTAAGGGCTATGTCGCGGGTGTTATCACAACTATACTGCTAATCGCCTTTGCAACAAGCGCATACGCCGCCGCACGCACACAAAGCATCAGCGTTACTTACAATAATATTCGGCTTGTTATAAATGGTACGCATGTAATTCCACGGGACGCACAGGGCAATGTTGTTGAGCCGTTTATTTTTGGTGGCACAACATTTTTGCCAGTTCGTGCTGTTGCCGAAGCCTTGGGCGAAGAAGTACGCTGGGACGGTAATACTCAAACCGTTTATGTAGGGCCAGTGATAGCACCGCCGCCCGTTGCAAGATTTTTCTTGGAAAGTGATGTGTTTGCTACTTCACTGGAGTTTGAAGAGCCACCACGTTCAAACGCAAGTGCATTCGTGCCACGTTCTTCTATTGCGGCATTTACTCAACACCCCGCAAGTGGCTCATTTGTTATGAATGATATAACTTATCATAGAGGATTATCTTTGAGACTTAACGAATTGTCCATGTCCTCTTCGCATACAACTACAGCATATGCAATCGCCACTTACGACACTTTAGGCTTTGCACGGTTATCGGGAGTGTTTGGCATTAGTGCGCGTCGTATGCATCCTTCGGGATGGGGGACGGCGCAAGGCACACTTGTAGTCACCTGTGCAGACACTGGTCGATTCCTTGGTGGTGCTGATGTTAGTCATGATTCAAACGCTACAAGCCCACCAGCACATGTTGATATAGATATATCTGGGATACAACGGGTGCAAATTCGATTGCAAATAAATGCTACTCACGCTAGTTCAGTCGATATTGGCTTCGGTGATGCATATTTCAGATAACACCATCAATTCACAACAACGCAAACAACCCCTATCACTCGCCGTAAAGTGCAAGTGATGGGGGTTATTCTTAATAATTTTTTACTGAAATCTTTATAATTGCTTAATGAAAATTGATTCCCGTGATGTATGCCCTTTACTCTACCTTCAAAGTTACACGGCCGCATTTAATTCTATCGCCGTGTTTTAGCGCGAATGGTTGCAGAATTAGTTGGTCGTTGAGTTGGGTTATATTGGAACGGCTTAGATTTTCTATGGTTGGGATTTTGCCCACTTTGTAGAGTTTGCATTGTTCTCTGGAAACGCTTGGTTCTGACAACTGAACACAACATCTCGTGGTGCGGCCTATTACTACATCATTTTGCAAGTCTACTACCCAAAATTTACTTGGGTCGTCTGCGTCTATTAAAGTTAGGGTTGTGCTTTCGTTATCGTCTTCATCAAGTGCGAACGTGAGTAGCAGTTCTGTTTCGCCTTTGTTTGGGGTGCTTACCCGTTGCGGATTATTAAGCAAGATGCGTATGTCTGTTGCTAGTTTATCGAAATTAGTTTGTTGGGGCGTAGCGTCTACCCATTGTATTCCCGATAAAAAGAAGCTTAGTTCATTACTTACTGGAACGCTAGAGATTCGCAACGGAATAATATGCTTACGGCATTCAAATGCCATTTGCACTTCCCTAACCACGGCTCCCGACACATTGGAATCCTCCGAATACACAAGCACAAGTACATCACATTCTTGAATGCCAATGCTTATTGCCGCACCATAATTAATTCCCGCGTTAATGTCTCTTGGAGCTATCCAGCAAGAAATCCCGTTTTGCTCCAAGCTGGCTACAACATTGTCGGCGGTATCTTTATTTTTTGTAGAATGGCTTATGAATGCAGTTTTTGCTGTCATTATAAAGCTCCCCCTCAAGCAAATTTTTTTATATGTAATTCATGATACTAACAATCAACAAAAATTGTCAACACAAGAAAATTGACGCAGTCTTTTTCTTGCTTTTTTATCGTTTTCAAAATATCATTGATAAGTAAAAATCATAGAGGGGAAGATAAAGAGTGAAAAAATTTGCAAAACATGTATTAGGAGTTTTTTTAGCAGTGATGATGTTGCTAACCGTGCTACCAACCTACGAAGTTAGGGCAGAAGGTAGAGCAGATGGCATGAGTATGACCATTGCGGCAGGTGGCAACAGTAGTTATGCCATTATTGAAGACGGTAGCTTGTGGGCATGGGGTGGAAACTCCAGCGGTCAGCTTGGGGACGGTACAAGTGGAAACCGTCACAGCCCAGTAAGAATTATGGAAGACGTAGTTACCATATCTGCGGGGGAGAACCACATACTTGCAGTAACAACAGACGGTGGTTTATGGGCTTGGGGAGCTAATTACCAAGGTCAACTAGGGGACGGCACAACCACCTCTCACAGTAGCCCAGTGAGGATTATGGAGAATGTAATTGCCGTATCTGCGGGACATGCGCATTCATTTGCAATTACATCAGATGGTGTGTTATGGGCATGGGGGCAAAACTTTCAAGGTCGGCTTGGAGATGGCACAGGTACGGCACGCCATAGCCCAGTAAGAATTATGGAAAATGTGGCGGCTGTTTCTACTGCTGGGGGTAGTCATACTCTTGCAATTACAACAGACGGAGGGTTATGGGCATGGGGTAACAATTCTCTCGGACAGCTTGGAGACGGAACAACCACAAACAGCAATAACCCTATAAGAATTAAAGAAAATGTTATAGCCGTGGCGACAGGTGACAGTCATTCGCTTGCACTTACGGCAGACGGCGGTGTATGGGGCTGGGGCAACCGTGAATCTGGTAGAGTTGGGGCTGAAACGAATAATTTATTTCTTAGTGGCCCTGTCCCCGACCCCGTGAGGGTACTGGAAAATGCGATTGCTATAGCCGCAGGTAGTGGTCATTCAATGGCGATAACGGCAGATGGCGGCTTATGGACTTGGGGCGAAGGCAGAGCTGGTCAGCTTGGCGGAGGCGGTGGTGGAGGCGTGCGTTGGCAGCCCGAACTAATTATGGATAATGTTGTTGCAATGTCTGGTTGGGCGCATACTCTGGCGGTTACAGCAGACGGCTGGTTATATTCTTGGGGAAACAATGGGAACGACAGGTTGGGACGCGATTCCAATGACCAAAGCATTCCTACTCCTGGCAGGGTAATAGGCATTGAGAATGTAATGATACCACGCGAAATCCATTTTGCGCCCATTCCTCCCATTGTGATTCCACCAGATGTTCCCGCCGAACCCGAACCACCATCAATGAATTTAATTGGCTCAACCGCGCTGGACGCTATAGTTGACACAGCAACAGCCGTATACGCCGTGAGAAATACATTGGCACTTGCAGATTACACCTATGTAGCCGAACGCGGATTAATTGAACTTTTCGCGGATAGTGCAATTGCACGCGCCGCAAGTGCGGAAGTTTCAGGCGAGGTTGTCGCCGTGAATCAAACCACAACTGCGCCGTTGCAAGCCTCCGCCGAAGCCACTCGCACCGCGATTTATGACATGTTTGCGGAAGAAGGCTACACAACGCGGCGCAACTTAAACGCGGCGGTATCTTTTGTAGTGGATTCCCCCACAATGCAAATTTCCACGGAGACTTCCACGCAAGCAGAACAAATAATTATCCGCTCGTCATATTACGAAATAATTCTCCCGCCTGCTTTTATGGCATCAGATGTTTCAGCCGCGCCGCTTACCATTAGTGTGAACGCAGGTAATTCTTACACGGTGGTATTTAATCGCGAAGTGGAAACTCCTATTCGCCTTGCAGTGCCGCCACTTGCAGGCGATACAACATATCAAACCATACGCAACACAGCAGGGCAAATTATCCCAAGTCGTTTTAACTCTTCAAACGGATTACTACAAAGCCGAATCAGCGAAAGCGATACTTTTGTAGTAGTTGAAAACCGCGTGGACTTCACCGACATTCAAAACCTTTCGGAAGGAATGCAACAGGCAATTCGTGAACTTGTTGCGCAAGATATTTTTCAAGGCACAGGGGCTGGTAGATTCAGCCCAGAGGATTCGGTAAACCGTGCGCAAATGTCTACATTAATGATGCGCATGTTAGGCGGGCTAGACCCCAACGCAGATGGGAATTTTAACGACGTTGCGCGGGCAGATTGGTTCTTTGGCGCGGCAGGTTCTGCAAACAATCGCGGCATAATGATGGGAACTGGCGACGGATACTTTTCTCCAATGTTGATACTACCACGCGAGCAATTAACTGTAGTGTCCACTCGCGTTCTGCGTGACGAAATGGGCTACACCGCACCAGCAAACCCCGCGCCATTACTGCAAAATTTCACAGACCGCGACGCAATTTCCAATTGGGCAACAAACGACATAGCCCTAGCCCAGCACGAAGGGCTAATCCTTCCCCGCCCAGATGGCACGTTCCGTCCAGCGGATTCCATGACT
>WQVV01000194.1 GCA_009785665.1 Defluviitaleaceae bacterium | reverse complement strand
TGTAGCCGCCGATTTACTTAGCCAAGCGGAACATGATGTTCTGGCAAGTTCAATTTTGCTAACCACCAACGAAAAACTTATAACAGAAACAGAAGCAGAAATAGAACGCCAACTTGTTTACCTAAAGCGCGGCGATATTACGCGGAAATCTTTAGAAAATTACGGCGCGGCAGTGCATGTGAAGTCCATTGAGGAAGCTTTTGAAATTTCCAACGACCTTGCCCCCGAACATCTGGAGATTCTCACCGCCGACCCAATTTCTCATTTGCCTAAGGTGAAAAACGCGGGGTCTATTTTTCTTGGAGAAAACACCCCCGAACCGCTGGGCGATTACATGAGTGGGACTAATCACGTTCTGCCAACTGGTGGCACTGCTAAGTTTTACTCCGCGTTGGGTGTTTATGATTTTGTGAAGTACAGTTCATACAGCTATTATCCGCGTGCGGCGTTGGCAGATTTAAAGGACGATGTTGTAAAATTTGCATTGTCCGAAGGGCTAGACGCACACGCAAATTCTATAAAAGTAAGGTTTGAATGACAAATGTTTCTAAGTGACAAAGCGAAAAGATTGACCCCTTATGTAGCGGGTATACAACCGCAGGAAGAGGGCTGGGTCAAACTGAATACTAACGAAAACCCATATCCTCCCTCGCCCAAAGTAACAGAAGCGTTACACACCGCAGATATAACAAACTTGCGGCTTTATCCCGACGGCGAAAGTAGCTCGTTAAAGGCGGCAATTGCGTCTGTTTTTGCGGTGGGGGAGGAAAATGTTTTCTGCGCTAACAGCTCTGATGAAGTGTTAGCACTGGCGTTTCAAGCGTTTTTCAGCGGGAAATCCCGTATCATTACGCCCGATATTTCGTATGGATTCTATCCTGTTTGGGGCGAGATGTATGATGTTGGAATGATTTTCGCACCGCTTCGTGATGATTTTTCCATTAACATATCGGATTACAACCCTTCTAATGGCGTAGTTATTGCTAATCCAAATGCGCCTACAAGTCTTGCGCTGGGGCTTGCCGATATTGAAAAAATTGCTATGCAAAACTCAAGTAGCGTTGTTCTTGTGGACGAAGCGTATATAGATTTCGCGCAGGTTGAAAGCGCGGTGTCTCTTATAGGCAAGTGCAAGAATGTTCTTGTTGTGCGAACTTTTTCAAAATCGCATTCGCTGGCGGGGTTACGGGTTGGTTATGCTATTGGTAGCCCCAAACTAATCGAAGGCTTGCGGCGTATGCGAGATGCGTTTAATTCATATCCATTGGATATGCTGGCGCAAATTGGCGCAACGGCTGCTATCAGCGATACAGATTACTTAAAGGAAACAACCACGCGAATAATCGCAACACGCGGCAAAACCACAGCCGCGCTTGAGGCAATGGGTTATAAAGTGCTTCCGTCACACGCGAATTTTATTTTCTTTCACGCGGCGAATGCAGGCGCGTTGTATCAGTTCTTGTTGGACAATAAAATTTTGGCGCGATACTGGTCAAAACCACGCATTTCAGAATTTATTCGCGTATCCATTGGGACAGACGAGGACATGGAGGTGTTTGTCAAATGCGTAAGGCAGTTTTCGAGCGGGGAACAAAAGAATCCATAATAAACATCGACCTTAATCTTGATGCTAAGGGAAATAGCAAAATTTCCACGGGCATTGGTTTTTTTGACCATATGTTGGATTTGTTTTCGTTTTGGGCGGGAGTTTCCTTGCAGGTGGACTGCAAGGGTGATTTGCATGTAGACGGGCATCATTCCGTTGAAGATGTTGGCATCTGTTTAGGGCAGGCAATCAAAACCGCGCTTGGCGATAGGGTAGGAATCGCACGTTATGGAAGCGTTTCCATGCCCATGGACGAAGCGTTAGTTCATTGCACGTTGGACATTAGCGGGCGCGGATTTCTAGTTTTTAACGCAGAAATGCCCGCGCAACTTTGCGGAACTTTTGCAACGGAGTTGGTGGAGGAGTTCTTCCTAGCGGTCGCGCATAACGCGGGCATTACATTGCATATCAACTTGGATTATGGAAAAAATACTCACCATATAATTGAGGGGATTTTTAAGGCTTTTGGTCGCGCTTTAGGGCAAGCGATTAGCGTAACTGGTACGGAAGTTTCCTCTACGAAGGGGCTTTTGTAGTCTCCAATTATATGTTACGGGAGGCGCAGAAGAATGAAAGCAGAATATAGCTTAAAAGATTTTAAGGGTGTTATGAAGAATCCCTTTTACGATAAGCTAATCACAGAAGTTGTAGTTCCTGTTCAGAAAGAGGTGTATCAAGTCTTTGCGGATATAGCTGCGCAAAACGGAGAAGAACCAGAAAAAGTTATGCGTCGCTGTTTAGCCGATTACGCAAAGAAGCTACAAGAACATTAATGGGCTTGTTTTCTTGAAGCCATAAAATTAAATAGAAGCGAGGGGTTTTTATGATTATTCTCCCAGCAATTGACTTGCAAGATGGGCAAGCCGTGCGCCTAGTCCAAGGCGACTATGGCAAAAAAACCGTCTACAATCCCGACCCTGTTAAGGTTGCTCGCGGTTTTGAAGAAATGGGCGCGAAGTATCTGCATGTGGTAGACCTTGACGGCGCGAAAGATGGCAACACGGCTAATCTGAAAACGATTCGCAAAATTCGTGAGGCCATTAATATTCCAATGCAACTTGGTGGCGGTATTCGTAATGCGGAAGTAGTTTCCATGTACCTAGACGACATTGGAATAAACCGCGTAATCCTAGGAACAGTAGCCGTTTCCGAACCAGATTTTGTGAAGGAAATGATTTCAAAGCACGGCGCGGAAAAAATCGTTGTGGGCGTGGATGTTCGTTCTGGGACGGTGGCAACCGCTGGTTGGCTAACCGATAGCCGCGTGGATTATTTGGATTTTATCGAAGATTTAAAATCTTTCGGCGTGAAGTACCTTGTTGTCACGGATATTTCCCGCGACGGCACTTTAACCTCTCCAAACTGGGAAATGTACCAGAAAATCAAGGGCATTAACGTAATAGTTTCGGGCGGCGTTGCGGAGGAAGACCACCTAAGAAAAGCCGCAGATTACTACGGCATAATCGTAGGCAAGGCGCACTACGAAGGAAAGGTGGACTTGAAAAAATGCCTTTTGAAAATGTAAATTCGGAAAAAATTAAATGGTCAGAAAACGGATTAATCCCAGCGATTGTACAAGATTACTACTCTGGGCGAGTTCTGATGCTTGCGTATGTAAATCGCGAAAGCCTTGATTTCATGAAAAAGAAGGGCGAAACATGCTTCTGGTCGCGTTCGCGCAATGAACTTTGGCACAAAGGCGCGACATCTGGCGACGTGCAAATAATAAAACATATGGCACTAGACTGCGATAACGACACTCTGCTAATAGAAGTAGAACAACGCGGCGGCGGCGCGTGCCACACAGGCGATTACACTTGCTTCGGCAATGAAGAAGCAGGCGTGTTCAACATACTAGAACAAGATTTCAACACAATAAAAGACCGCGCCAAAAACCCAAAAGAAGGCTCGTACACCAATTACCTACTAAAACAGGGCATCGACAAAATCTGCAAAAAAATAGGCGAGGAATCCGCCGAAACAATAATTGCCGCAAAAAATAACAACCCCAAAGAACTAACCGCCGAAATAGCCGATTTAACATACCACCTATTAGTGCTGATGCACGAAAATGAAATCTCCCCGCGTAATGTACTAGAGGAATTAACCAACCGAAGCCAACGCGATACAATCACCCCCGATTAAATCGGGGTTACATACATCAACTTTATCGCCAAAACACTAGGGCGTGTTGCCACTACACGAATGGCAACACGCCCTAAACATCTGTTGAAATAATCCGTTGCAGCGTTACGGTAAAACACGTCCCAACGTTTGGTGTGCTTTCTATTGATATTTTCCCGTCTTCCAATTCCAAGATTCTTTTTACTAAAGAAAGCCCCAACCCGTTGCCCTCGGTAGCTCTGGAACTGTCGCCTTGATAAAATTTCTCGAATATCCGCGCCTTTACTTCGCTGGTCATGCCTGCGCCTTGGTCGGCTATGGCTACTGATGCTGTTCCTTCGTCTGTGTCAAGCGTAACGCAAATCACGCCACCCACAGGGCTAAATTTAATCGCATTCCCAAGCAAATTCAACCACAAATGATTCAATATTTCCTCGTCGGCGTTAATAATTGTCTCAACCAAATGAATATCCACAGTCAATCTCTTCTTGTGCAATTGCGGCTCTAATAACAACACCGCCCTGCGAAGTTGTTCATCAAGAGAATATTCCTGCCGCTCGATAACACGCCCCTTGCTTTCCAAGTTTGAAAGCAATAGCACATTCCCCGACAACCGCGACAACCTCTCACTTTCAGAAAAAATAATCTGCAAATACTCACGTTGCTTTTCTTCCGTAAGTTTGTATTTAAGCAAATTGCGAGCAAACCCCTGTATCGACGCTACAGGGGTTTTAAATTCATGCGATATTGTACTTACGAAATCTGCACGCAAAGTTTCGATGCTTGACAACTCCCGCGCCATCTCGTTAAAACTCGCCGCTAGTTCTTCCATTTCCTGCGGCCCTGTAATGTTCACTTGCACGTCGAAATTTCCATTAGCAATTTCCTGCGTGCCTTCCTTTAGCTTCTGAAGTGGACGCAATATATAATTCCCCGTAAGAAGGGTCAAAATCGTACCAATAATCAAACTAAGCAACAACGTAAACGCAAGCGGCGAATACTCCGAAAAAGGAACAATCCCAATAACCGTCATAAACCGCCACAAAGTAGCCGCCGTTAAAGTACTAATCAACAAAATAATAAAAACAAAAAACACCAACCACAACAGCGTAGAAACACGCCGCCGAACAACAGCCCTATCCCTCATGTCGAACCGCCCGATACCCAAGCCCACGAACAGTCTCTATATCAAACTCTGGCCACATGAAAAACTTATCCCTAAGCCGACTAATATGAACACTAACCGTGTGATTATCCGATTCGCTATCCACGCCCCAAATTTCTTCCATCAACTGCACCCGCGTAAACACCATATTAGGATAACTCAACAACTTGTAAAGAAGCATAAATTCCTTCTGCGGAAGCATAACCCGTTCCTTCTCACGAGTTACAGTATGCGTGTCATAATTCAACAGCACCTGCCCAATAGCAATCTTCCGTTCATTAATAATCTTAGCCCGCCGCAACAACGCCTTAACACGCAACAACATTTCTTCCATATCAACAGGCTTAACCATATAATCATCTGTACCAACCAAAAATCCGCGTTTCCTGTCTCGCACAGTCTCCCGCGCAGTCACCATCAAAATAGGCAACTCATACCCCGCCCCACGCAACTCATCAGTAAGCGTATACCCATCCATACCAGGCATCATTATATCAGTAATCATCATATCAACATGATTCTGCTCCAGCGCGTTAAGCGCGTCCTCGCCATTCTTAGCCAAAATCGCATTGTACTGCTCAAACTGCAAGACATCGGCCATCAACTTACCCAAGTTCAAGTCATCCTCAACAACCAAAATTGTCAACACGATTCCATTCCTTTCGCAGGGATTTAGAGATTTAAAGATTAAAACCTTGGGGGAAGAAACTTTTGTGAACAAAAGTTTCTCCCCCCAACCCCCCCTCTTCAAAAAACTTTTTTATTTGCAGGCCATACATGAGTAAAAAATCTAACGAAGCTATTATTGCCGCAAAAAAGCGGGTCAAGGGGCTGCGCTCCTTGCAGGGGTATTGGGGACAGCGTCCCCAAGGTCTTAAATCTTTTGACCTTAAATCTCTTGACTTAATCTTTACAGCAACATAGGATTTGCTAATCTGAATGCTAGTATCCACTTTTGGTTGCGTAAGCCCTCTTTGTCTAGCTCTGCGCGTAGAATTGCTACTCGCGTTTGCTCTATTTCAAATTGGGTTACTAAGCCTAGTGCGTAGTTTTTTTGTACTGTTTCTAGTA
>WQVV01000193.1 GCA_009785665.1 Defluviitaleaceae bacterium | reverse complement strand
GATTTCATATATTTTTCCACGTTATGCTTGATGTCTTTCACAAATTGAAGTGGACGCACACATGGTATCTTGCGTCTGTTTACATACAAATCTTGATTTTCTGTATCAATGCGCAATCTGAATGGGAATGCTTCGTAAATCCCCGCTTCGCCTTTTATGTCAACTCCGTATTGCTTGCAATATTCAATCATTTGGCGGGTGAACTCTCCGCTTTCAAAGTATGTGCGGCTGTCAAAACCTTCTGCTGTGGTTTGTAGATTTTCTGATAGGGCTGACATTTCGGCAGTTATGTCGCGTAATTCTTCTATGTCGCGTGCTAGTTTTTTTACATCACCGCGTTCGGAATCGCGGGTTATGTTCTTAAAACTTCGTTGCGCGTTTAACAATTTATCACGGAAATTTTTCTCCAATTGCTGTAACTCTTGATAAAACACCTCGTAGTTTAAATTTTCCAAAAATATTCCCCTTCCATGTTTTTTCGACTTTGCTTTATTAAACCACACGCTTTAAGCAACCGCAATACTATCTTAGATTATTGCCTAATTATTTGAGGCGTGATAAATTAGTCGCATGAAAAAATTATTACCTTGGCAGGAAGCTTGCCTTAACGCGTGGCAATCTCGCGGATTTCGTGGAATTGCGCATGTGGTGACAGGTGCGGGAAAAACCATTTTGGCCGCCGCCGCAATTAAACGATTGCTTGCTGGTTTTGCAAGCGAAACGGGGAATTTGAAAATAAAAATAGTAATCCCCAAGACTTTTCTTATGTACCAATGGCACGCGGTAATTCGTGAAGAACTTGAATTTCCGCGCGAAAACATAGGATTTTTTTCGGGTACGCATAAATCCAATACAGACAAGCCGATTATGTTATATGTAATTAACTCTGCGCGTGATGTTCTTGCGCGGCATATAGTTGAAGATGTTCGGCAGGGTTATAAAGTTTTGTTAATTGCCGACGAATGCCATCATTATGGTTCGGACGCGAATGCTCGTATTTTTGGTTACGCGCCATATGTTGGGGATTCTGTTTATACTTTGGGTCTATCAGCAACGCCTTGGTGTACTAACTTCAATGAAGTTCTAGTTCCTGCGTTGGGAAAGGAAATTTACAGATTCGGATTTCTAGCGGCGTTGAAGGCAGATATTATTAGTAGATTCGCGTTGTTTAATATCAGCGTGCCGTTCACCCCGCAAGAGCGGCAAGTGTACGACGAACTTTCCGACCATTTGGGCTACGCAATGCATAAGCTAAATGAACTTTGTCCAAACCTTGGCGGAAGACAAGGCAATTTTTTCGCCGCGCTGGAGAACATCATACATAATGGCGAACCCGAAGCCGCCGAATTAGCAAAAACAGTATTGATTTTATCCACGCAAAGAAAAGACGTAGTATACAAAGCAAGCTACCGCATTGACGCAGTAGTAGAACTAGCACGAAGAATCCCCAAGTCATCAAAAATAATAATTTTCGGCGAACGCATAGAAACTGCGGTGGAAGTAAGCCGCCGTTTAAGCAATCTATACCCAAATGAAACGGGGCTTTACCATTCAAAAGTCCCAAAAGAATTAGGTCTTCACACCCTGCGCCAATTTGAATCCGAAGAGATACGCATTCTAATCACATGCAAAACCCTAGACGAAGGTCTAAACATCACAAAAACAGATGTCGGAATAGTGGTGTCTTCTACGGGAAGCCACCGCCAACGCGTACAGCGTCTGGGTCGCGTTTTGCGAAAGAAAGAAAAAAACGCCCTTTTCTACTATCTATACATTGGCGACACAATGGAAGAAGACGAACTTCTGCAAGAAATAATCCGACCAGAATACGATAGTCTAATCAATCGAATAGGTCTAAACTACAATCAAGAATCGGGAATATTTGAAAACCCTCAATACAGCGAATGGGAAGAGTCAGTAGTAAAAAATCTAGTAGAAAAACACCAGCCCGAAGAAATAATAGAATTTATGCGAAACGCAGACCGCACCATACTAACCGAAGATTGGCTAACCACAGAAGAACAATGCCTAAAAAAACTACGCAACGCCACAAGCAAAGACGAACGAAATTACCACATAGCAACTCTATTAATAATCCGCGCAAGAAAACGCAATGTATAAGAGGAGAGTGCATATGAACACCAAAGTTGTGAAGGGTTTACAAATTGCAGGCGCGGTAATTTCATTGCTGATATTACTTGGCATGTGGCAGCTTTTGACGAATGACGCAATATGGCCACCACCGCCACAAGAAAGACCACGGATAGCAGAAGCTTTACAAGAAAGCCACTATCTTGAAGGTGTCACGCTTACCATAACCAATATAACTTTGGGTCGAGTGTACTACACTGTTTTCAATGGCACAGAGCGTTATATCATTATATCTCGTGGACACTTGGAGTTTTACGATAGTGCGGATTGGCGCGTTGCACTTAGGGCGCGTAACTACCCTTTTGTTGATTTTGAAGGCGTTCACCCTCCACAAGAATACGTAACCCGATTTATGCGGCTTTCTGATTACAACCCGTTAAACATTGGACAACTTTGCAGAATCCGCATACAAGTGAGTACACGCATGGGAAATCCGTGGGAACGTGAATTTCATGATTTAGTTGCAGAATTTTATTGGGAATAGCGAATGCAAAACGCCCAGCCGAGATTTAACTGGCTGGGCGTTTTGTTTCGTAAGGCGATTGGCGATTGCAGAAGTTTGAGAAAAATATTAAAACTTATCTTCCAGCGCGAACCAGCGTTCCGCATAGTACATAATTGTGTCTCGTAATTCTGGTGGGATATGGTCGTCGTATTCGCGTATGCATGGTAGGGATTGACCAGCGGGGAAGCGGTCAAAGTCTCGGCCTTCGGCGGGAGTAAAATACACGCTCATTTGAACATTCGATATTGAATTTACAGGGTCGCGTGAGTTGAATTGAATACGAGATGTTATAGCGTATAGAGTTCCCATGAAGTTGCCGTCATTGTCAAATATAGATACCTCGCGTGGCAAGTCGCCAAAGATTTTATCCATTTGGGCTTCATGCTGTACATGCCATTCCAGTTGGCGCGGAATGGCTACGTCTTGTTGCAATTCAAAGGAGACTGCGCGGTTTAATGTTAGCGAGTCGAAAGCTACAAGGAAATTAAAAACGAGTTGGTATTCGTGAAGGTAATCGAGGTCTACATCAAAAACGAGTTCCCAGTATTGGATTTCGCCTAGCCATAACCAATTGCCGTAATCGTCCCATTCGCGAATGCTGGTAATTCTGCCTTCGGGCGTATAGCGGAAGGAAATTCCGTGAACTGCGGGGGCAACTTCGCCGTTTCTTACCAGCGAATGCATACCCAAAACACTCCCGCCACCATATAGTTGCAAATGAAGTTTTCCATCAACTACAGCAATCGCGCTTATTTGCATGGGGTGTCCTTCGGCTTCAAAGGGGAATGACAGACTGCGCGGAACAAGCATCACGTCGCCCGCTTCGGCATTGTTGAATGGCCCCCACCCGCCTATTTCGCGGGATTCTACCAAAGTAATTATGTGGGTTGGCGAAGGCTGTTCAAGTAGTTCGGCTAAATTGATAGCCACTTCCACTTCCTCATAAATGGAATGGCTGAACATTATCGCATCTATAAACAATGTTAAATCGCGAGTGTTCGCGCCTTCGGGAATTTCCATATCATGCGGTAAGCTTGGGTGTGCAACGCGACTGTGTAACACGACTTTTCTTGCTATGTCGTCGCGTTCTATTTCGTTGAACTCTATTGTTCGTCCCATGCCAGCCCAGCCGTGACCAATTGGAGATAGTGCCAAGTCCGTAAAACGTAAAACCATTCCTACTGCAATTTCTTCGCCCCATACGCGAGTTTCGGTCAGGTCTTCCAGTAGAACATATACGTCTAACTCGGAGTCGTTCGCGCCTACGGCTATCAACTCTATGCGAACGCCTTCTTCTGTGATGCTTTCCATGCTGTAAATCGCGTCTGCGCGTACATAGGTTAGCCCTAGCCCTATCGGCTGTAGATTCTGCGCCGCGTCATTGCCAAGCCTGCCCGTCAACCAGTCGAAATCACCCCAGTTGCGGTAAATTGCTTGCGCCGCTACCACCGTTGTAAACAACAAAAAACACGCCGCAAGTATAATTAAAAATCTCTTTCTAAATCTCCGTGGTTCTGTTTTCATTTTTTCTCTTACCCCTCTCAATGTGTCCTCGTGGTGAATTGGTGTTGCGTTGTCGAACGCACTTTTGAATAAAGCTTCAACGGGGTCTTTATTCATGAACGCTCACTTCCTTCCCATGTGTAACCATTTTGCACCAGATAATCCCTAAGTTTCGTTTTGGCGCGCTCGAATCTCTTGCGTAAAGTTGCGGCGCGGGTGTTGTATAGGGCTTCTAGTTGACTGTAGTCCATGTCCTCTACGGCGCGGCTGTAGAATAATGCGCGGTCGGGCGGGGTTAATATCAACAGTGCCTCTTGCAAAGTGCTGTCGATAAATGGCTCGTCCATATGATAATAACCCTCGTGTTCCTGCGAATGCGACACCAACAAAACCCGTCGCTTACGACGCATGTTAAGACAG
Organism: Defluviitaleaceae bacterium; assembly: GCA_009785665.1. GTDB lineage: Bacteria > Bacillota > Clostridia > Lachnospirales > WQUN01 > WQVC01. The sequence continues at coordinate 1,484 of WQVV01000193.1, read as the reverse complement.
GTATTGTAAGCAATCTTATAAAGCCAAGCCGCATAACTTTCATAGGATTTTAAATTCTTACGCGAAGCGTGTGCCTTAGCAAATGTTTCTTGCATAGCGTCTTGCGCTTCATGATAGTCGCACAAAATCCCAAAACAATACTTCAAAATTGCATTGCCGTAACGCTTTATTTCTGCATCTAAATCAGTTGCTTCACGCGGCGAATCTGATTGCAAATAAGCCGTCACTACTCAGCCCCCTTCCAGCGGCATAGGCGGCATAACCGCTTTTCGCCGATTACATGCATTGGCACACTACACATACGTCTCGAAGCCAGATACAATTTTGCAGGTCAAAATATAAGACACACGCAAATACATTTTTGTGACAAGCGAGCGGCACAGCCGCATTTCGCCGATGGCATACGTCTCGAAGCCATGAACAGTTTCCTAGGCAACAAGTAAAATAACCTGCATAACAAGCCGCGTATACATAGCTTGTTATGCAGGTTATTTGCGAAATGCGGTTGTGCCGCTTTATTCAATTACAGCCGTTACGCGTTCTATTACTAGCGACTTTACGAAAGGTTTTTTGATGTAATCTGCCGCGCCTAGGGCGTAACCTTCGGCTTCATTTTCTTCTGTGCTGTTGCCTGTTATTAGTATTACTGGGATTTCTTTCAGTTGGTCATCAGCCTTTAGTTCGCGAAGGACATCGTAGCCAGACATGCCAGGCATCATTACATCTAGCAGGATTAGGTCGGGTTTGGTTAGCTTTGCTGTTTCCAGTCCGTCTTCGCCGCTTTTGGAGATTATAGTTTCGTAGTTTTCTTTTAGAATGTGGTTTAGGATATATAGGAAAGTTTCGGTGTCGTCCACGATTAGAATTTTTTTACGACTCATTGCGTCGCCCCCTCTGTTATTGTGTCTATTAGGGAGATGGCGGCTTCAAAATTGCCCGCCATTTTGTTTTGCAGGACTTTGTTAATTTGGTTGCCTATGCCCTCGGCTAACAGGTACTGTTGTAGATTTTTTGTTTGCTCGTCTATGTCTGCTTGGTTGTTTGAAAAAAGAGCGGATTTCATTTGTTGTAGGGCTTTTTGTATGGCATCTTTGTCTACTTTTTTGCTAAGTTCTACCATGACTAGAGGGTAGATGTTGTCCAGCAGTTCGGCTAAGTTTTGGAGGAATTGTGTGTTGTTTGCCCTTACGAAATCCAAACTATCATTAACGGCGGCTGTTTCTAGGGCTTTTGCGAACTGCGAAATCTCGTCTGCGCCTATTGTGCCAGACGTGCTTTTTATTCCGTGTACGTGAATTGCATAAAGCTTGGTGTCGCCAGCATCAGCGCAAATTTGCAATTCTTTTGAAAGCCGCTGGGCATTCTCGTAGAAGGACTCCAGAACGCCTAGATATAATTCCTCGCTTCCGCCCGTCATTTCAATGCCCTTTTGCATGTCTAACCCTGCGATTGCTACTTCTTCCAAAATTGTGGTTTTAGCGGCG
>WQVV01000192.1 GCA_009785665.1 Defluviitaleaceae bacterium | reverse complement strand
GAGGCTTTGCGCCTGCCTGCTTTTTCTAACGCTTCTACTGCTCTTTGATGGCGGGGGTCAGCCGGGTTGAATCGAATTGTAAAGCGGGTTTCGTCTTTCTTCATTTACCCACCCTCCGACCTCATGCACCTTGGAGCTGCTGTTTATTAGAATCGCCCTTTTTTACATTGTGTAACAGATGATAGCCCTTGGCGTTGGCGTGAATATCGTCTATAAACATGGGCTTCTTGGCTTTGCCGACTTGCATGATATATTCTTTAAGCAGTATCGAACCGCCGCCCATGAATACGGTTTTATCTTCGTCGAGGTCGAAGCCTTTTTGAGATATTTCCGCAAGCATACGTTCCGCATGGGATATTGCGGCGGTTGTAATTGCTTCAATGCGTGCTTCGCTGTATTCGGCAAGGTCGGCAGGGTCTTTTTTCAGAATCCCCTCGATTATGCTGTTGGATATATCCCTGCCACCCCTGGAACGCATCTGGTCGTTGATGTTTTGATACAACGTATTTGCGCCTAAATACAAGGACGTGCATAGCGTCATATTGGGCTTAAATTTGTTCAACTGTAAGCAATCGACGGTAAACCCGCCAACATCCACCACGTTTACGATGTTGGAATCCTTTAGCTTGTCAAGGACGGTAACGGCAGCGGCGTAGGCTTGTGGAAAAACGTGCGCGCCCGTTATCTGTATGGAGTACGATTGGCCGTTGAGTTCAAACCGCAAGACTCCTGAATGTTTGGTGAAATACTGTTTGAAATTTTCTCTATAGGCTTCGTAGTGTTGCAAGGGCAGACCGATAAGCAACTCAACCTTGATAGAATCGTGCGGCGTAAGTTTTCTAAGCATTTCAGCCTCTGCGACAAGCTCCTTACCAATAGCAAAAAGGCTGAGAATGAAATACCTGTCTGACTCGGTTTTGTCGTTCAGTACCGGAAGTTTTTCGTCTACTAATGTGTAGGTCTTGCCTTCGTATTTCAGCACATCGCCGCCTATAGATGGCAGGTATTTACTTTCCACAAAGCTTGATGGGAACGCTTGCCGAATTGATTTCATATGGCTATTGCCGTGGTCCAGAGATATTATTTTTTTCATAGTGGCCTCCTTGGGCATTTTCAGATTGGCTTTTGACGTTTTTGCAATGAAAAACGTGAAGCCTTTTACTTGCTTGACAGAGAGGTATCGGGCTACTTGAATTTTGGTACCGTTTTCGGTACAATTGCCGTAAATTGCTGTCAAACTACAAAAACTGAAAACGCAGAAACCGCCTATTTAGCGGGCTTGAGGCAGGTTTTTTGAGGGCGTGACTATCGCCTTGCCAAGGCGAGGGTCGTGAGTTCGAATCTCATTTCGCGCTGTATTGGAAACCCGCAGAATTGCGGGTTTTTTCGTGTCACGAGATTTCTTCACTTGGAAATTATTAGTCGATTCATACTCTCTAAACTTGCCTAAAAGTGAGTTCGCGTTCTGTTAAATAATTTTTTGCGATAACTACATCGCTTTTTGTAGCGTACTCGCCTTTGAAATTCGTCATTCCAACATTCTGCTTAGTGTTGTCCACACGCTCATAGATTAACTCTGCCGCTGTGTGCTTATGTGCGGCATAGTGCATTTTATTTTGTACGTTGCGTTGGCAAAGAAATCTCGTGTCGTTGATGCTTTAGGGTCATAATCAATGGAAGTGGCGTAAATATCGGTTACTTGCTGATACAGGTTGCGTTCACTACTGCGAATATCTCTAATCCGTTGCAACAATTCACGAAAATAACGCCCACCGCCGTTTTTCAGCCGCTCATCGTCCATTGTGAAGCCCTTGCGTATATATTCATTAAGGCGGCTTGTTGCCCATTTGCGAAACTGTGTACCGCGCAGAGATTTTACACGGTAGCCTACGGAAATTATAATATCAAGATGGATGGATTAACCTTTGTTGATTGGGTATGATTGCTTTTAGTTATTTCTATCGACAAAATGGGTGACATTGTAAAAGAGTCATACTTTTTCCGCCAAAACAGTGCCATATTCGCCCTACGAAGATAGTGCAAACTTGCAAGGTTGTTGCGAGGCGGATATGGCATTGTTTTATAGGAAAAAGTATCAAGTGGCAATGGATAAATTTGAACAAGGGATATAGAAAACCTTATTAGACCTCTTGCATAATTAGGCAATGCCGAATTTGCGCGGATTTCAAGACAAGGAGGTAGTGACGCGGCGTGCCAGCGGCACGCAAGGAACAGCCGACGCAGGCTTGCGCCAAAAAGACCGCAAAGGCGGCGTTGGCTAATTATGCAAGAGGTCTATTATCAGACTAGAAGAAATCAGCATGTTGTATACATAAATAAACGGCAACAATACAGGCAAAATAGCAAGCAAAGCAACAATTGCCATAAATGCCATAAACGAAAAACGTATATTTGGAAATGTACAATTGGAAAACAGCGGTATAAAAGGCTTGATAAACCCAGCGTTGTTTGTTAAAATTGACGAAAAATAAGAAAATGTCCTTACGGGGGGGATAGACGTGTCTATAAGCGTATCTAATGAAGCGATTCGCCAGAAGATGTACGACACATTTCCGATGCCCTCTATACTATGGGATGACACGGGTCGGATTGTGGACTGTAACGACGCTATGGTGAAGTTCTTGAAATGCGGAAGCAAGCAAGAATGTCTGGAGCGTTTTTTTGAATTTTCTACAGAATACCAGCCCGATGGAATGCAAACCGAAAGCAAGTCGGAGTTAGTGTGCAAACAGGCTATTGAATATGGTTCGATACGATGCGCATGGACGCATTTGGTTGAAGGCGAAGAAATTGAAGTGGAGCTAACCTGCGCACGAATACTTCACGATGGACGATACTTCATAGCGTCGTATGCGCGTGATTTGCGAGAGCTAAAACGCCGACAGTCGGCGGAGGAGGAAAGCCGCGCCAAAACTAAATTTCTTGCACGCATGAGTCATGAAATTCGCACGCCAATGAATGCGGTTTTGGGCATTACGGAAATTCAATTACAAAAGGATGGGCTTCCTCCCGAAACGGAAGAGGCGTTTAATCGGATTTATTCGTCGTCGAATTTGCTGCTGTCGATTATCAACGACATTTTGGATTTATCAAAAGTTGAAGCTGGCAAAATGGAATTAGTTTCGGATAAGTACGAGACTGCCAGTATGCTTGTGGACACCGTGCAGTTAAACTTAATGCACATTGGAAGCAAGCCGATAAAATTTCAGCTTACACTTGACGAGAATTTGCCGTTGTTTATGATTGGCGACGAACTCCGCATAAAGCAGGTAATGAACAATATTTTGTCGAATGCATTCAAGTATACAAACGAAGGCACGGTTAGCCTTGATGTAAAATCCGAACCATCGGAATGCGGCGACCCCGATAAAAGCATTTTGATATTTTGCATACAAGACACGGGACAGGGAATGTCACCAGAGCAAGTGGCAAAACTTTTCGACATAGAGTTCACGCGCTTCAATATAAAGGAAAACCGCGTAATTGAAGGCAGTGGACTTGGCATGAATATCGCGCACCAGTTGATTGAAATAATGGGCGGCACAATTCGTGTGGAAAGTGAAATTGGTGTAGGCACTACGTTTACGGTGCGTATTCCGCAAACCCGCAACGGAATCGAAATCATGGGTCAGAAAACGGTACAAAATCTTGAGAACATAGAAACTGCTCAAATTGCGTTAAAACGGCTAAGTCGTTTTGCAAATGTGCATATGCCATATGGACGCGTTCTTGTTGTGGACGACGTTGAATCCAATTTATATGTAGCCAAGGGTTTGTTGATGCCTTATAAACTCACGGTTGAAACTGTTGACAACGGGCGTGCTGCGGTTCACAAGATTAAAAACGGAAATGTGTACGATATAATTTTCATGGATCACATGATGCCAGGCATGGACGGAATAGAAACAACTAAGGCAATCCGTGCCTTAGGTTACAATCACCCGATTGTCGCGCTTACGGCAAACACTGTTATGGGGCAATCGGAATTGTTTATGAAGAATGGATTTTCGGGGTTCATCTCAAAGCCAATAGACGTAAACCAGCTAAACACATATCTTCTGCGAATGATTCGCGATAAACAATTGCCAGAAGTTTTAGCGGCGGCGGCTCGCGACCAAGAACTTGAATTGAAAAATGCCCCTGCTGATTCGCAGAATTTCTCCGCGCCTAATGATATTTCTGTACGCGTGAAGGAGTCTTTTGTTAGTGATGCGAAGCGTTCGGCGGAAGCAATTGCGTCGGTTATGTCGCGCAGTCACATAGATGTTGAAGCGTTTAAAATTTACATTATACACACACATGCTATGAAAAGCGCGTTGTACAATGTTGGCGAGTCGATTTTGTCGGCAGTGGCAGGCGCGCTGGAGCAAGCTGGCCGTACAGGCGACATCAAAACAATTACAACTCTAACCACAGGGTTTATCCAGCGTTTGGAGCAAGTTATAGATGATGTATCAGAAACTTTAGAAACACAGGCGCAGGCGCAAATGGCAAAATCTTCTGGGCAAGTTGTCGAAAAAGTTGAAAAAAAGAAGGAATCATCGTCTGTGCCGCCTTTGATTTTTGTTGTTGACGATTCCGACACAAATTTAATTCTTGCAGAGGAAGCATTAGAAGAGTTTTACGATATAATGACAATAGTTTCCGCTGCACAAATGTTTAAAATTCTTACCAAGCGGAAACCTAATCTCATATTGCTAGATGTTCAAATGCCCGAAATGGACGGGTTCGAGGCAATGGAGATAATCAAGGCCGACAGCAGTTTGGAAGCTATTCCTGTAGTTTTTCTAACTGCAACCATCACGCCAGAAGTTTCTGCCAAGGCGCGAAAACTTGGTGCGGCCGATGTTGTCGCAAAACCATTCACACCTGACGGTTTGCGGCGTAAAGTAAAGGAGTGGCTAATGAAGCCAGGCACAAAGCCCACTATCTTGATAATCGACGACACCCCAATGGTAATATCCGCATTAAGCCGAATGTTACTGCCGCTATACTCTGTAAAAGTTGCAAAAGACGGCGGAGAAGGCCTAAAATTGGCACAACGCCATCCAATAGACTTGGTTCTGCTGGACATTAACATGCCTGGCATGTCGGGCTTTGAAGTGCTGGGTAAGCTAAAGGATTCTGAAAAAACACGCGGCTTACCAGTAATTTTCATCACAGGTTCCGACGAAATAGAGGACGAAGCCCAAGGATTCCAACTTGGCGCAGTAGACTTCATCAAAAAACCCTTTGTAGAGGAAAACGTACTCCACAGAGTGGAAATCCACATTCATGGGGGGAAGCTATCATGATTGACAACCTAAATCGTGAACAAGCCAAACTACGTCGCGACTTTGTAAAAAGTCAAAAATATACCCTGCGCGACCTTCAAGCGGAAATTTCTGCGCATCACTTTGCAACCGCGCACCGCTTGGTTCACACACTAAAGGGGAACGCAAGTTTAATCGAAGAACAACGCCTAACCGACATTGCGCTTAAAGTCGAACAACAACTAAAGAGCAAAACCGTGCCAATAAAACCCGACATGGAGGTTTTGGAATCTGAACTAAACCGCGTTCTGGCAGAAATAACAGACTCGGGCGTTATGAATGAAGACACCATAAACACCCCACCCACCGCCGAAGAACAAACCGCCCTTTTTAACAAACTAGAGGCACTGCTACAAGAAAGTGACGCAGCCAGCACCGAACTACTATCCGAACTATCCCTAATCCCAGAGACAAAGGTTCTAATACGCCAAATAGAAAACTTCGCTTTCAAACCCGCACTTGTAACATTAGAGGTTTTAAGAGAGGTTTTGGGTTATTAGATTTAGAGATAAAAGTCAAAAGATTTAAGACCGTGGGGGAGAACCTTTTCTGAGCCATAGGCAACAAGGGGTAACAATAAAATGCGTATGGCTCTCCCCCTGTTTCTCACTCAAAATTTCCACTGAATCTCAATATTTTCAGAAACAGCACTAACCTTGATAATCAAGTTATCGACTACTTCGCGCTTATCTCCTAGGTCAGCGTTGTTCCAATTGTCTAAAATTTCTGAAACTCGAATCATTTGTTCAGTAGGAACTTCCAT
>WQVV01000191.1 GCA_009785665.1 Defluviitaleaceae bacterium | reverse complement strand
TATCCTCCAACACGGCTATGCAGAAGGCATTCTAACAGGAGGAAATTTAACATTAATCGTCTCATCACTGGGAACGCCGTGGGAAATTGATACGCGAGGTAAGATTTTATTTATAGAAGAAATTGGGGAAGACGCATATCGGATAGATAGAATGCTGTTGCAGTTAAAGTTATCAAGAAAGCTAACAACAGCAGCAGGTTTTTTGCTAGGTAACTTCTCGCCAGAAAATTTGGACACAATAAAACTCGCCTTGGGCGAGTTGGTTGTACCCGAAGAAAAGCCCATTGTGGGGGGCTTACCATGCGGGCATTGTATGCCAAATTTAACATTGCCGCTGGGGCAAATGGTGCGTATAACTACGGAATCATTACATCCAGTTCAAATATGTGACCATTTTGGAACTGGAGCGGAACACACACCACTTTGCTAATTTTCTGCAAAATAGGAAAATCGGCATCAACGGCTTTTTCACGGTAAATGGGCGGCCGAATGTCAACGGCTATATCCTTTACAGCAAAAATAGTGGCAACATTGCCAGAGATTATGTTCGCAAGTTCGGACACGGCAGACCTGTTCATGTCGTCTTGCATGGAGTGAACAGGCTGCCCCATCATCATGCGAGACACGATAAAGCAACCAGCTTCCTCCTTCATATTAAAAACAACTTCGCCCGAAAAGGCCCCAACGATGCTAACAGACACCGTGACCTCCGAAGCGACATAAGGGCGTGTTTTCACAAATATTTTGCCAAGAGCCGGAGTTTCTTGGCAAATAGATGCGAAAACACGCTGGGCACCCTGAACAAAAGGGTTTACATAAGAGGCATCCATGTCTATTCGTCCCCAATCTCGTAGACTACATGCGAGTCGGCTTTCTTTTCGTCTTTTTCTTTTTTGTCATTCTTATCTTTTTTATCAAACATTGTGCCAAAATTGAATTTTGATAAAATTCCAGGCACCATGTCAATGATTTTGTTTACGCTTTCCTTACTCTTAACGTCAACAAGCTGAACAGTGCCGTCAACGATTGCAATTACCGCTGATGGTGTCATTTTCGCGCCAACACCGCCGCCGCCTATGTCGTTCGCGCTTTTGTTGGTTTTGTCGTCGGTGGTTGCAGAATCGCGAATCCCCGTTGCCATACCAAAGGTTACATCAACCAGCGGGACTAGAATTATATCCCCAATATGCACTGCTTCCCCCACAACGGTTTTTGTAGAAACAAAGTCCTCCATGTTGGAGAAAAGCATTTTCAAATTATCATTTACATTGCTCATAAGACAAATCTTCCTCTCATCGCAGGTGGGCGGCACAGCCGCTTTTAGGTGCGTCTCGAAGCCAGTTACTGCTTCCTATTTCTAGGCGCGAACAGACGCAAGAACTTGCGTTTTAAGCTTTGTATAAAATCGCGTAGCAAATCGCGAATAGCTTCCAAAATCATAGTACGAATGGGCTTCCTTGAGGCAAACCACAGTAATGGAATACCCAGACGAAAAAACGTAAAACGCCCAGACATATTACCCTTTAACTGAACAACAGTGGTATCAGCATCAAATTTCCCAGCAAGGCGAATTGTCTCGCCAAACCCAAACATTGCCACAAGAGCTTCGTAAGCCCCAATAAACAATCCTGTAGAAGACGGGTCGGCAAAACCAACAACGCCCGAAATATCTGCTTTTTTAGGCCGCAGGACATTGAAAACTTTTTTGATTGTAGCAAGTGCTAATTTTATTATCGTTATTCCTTGCGCGTCTGTCAAGACCGCATAGTAATTTGTAAAATTTTTGAAAAACTTTCCTTCCTTTTTGATAGTTTTTTTTGTCATCTTTTGTTTGATTTTTTTTGAACGCTCCGAAGTTAAACTTGCGGAAAGTCGCTTGCGGGCAACAGCGGCAGACGAGGATTTAAAAGGGTCAGACTTTCGCGAATCAAACACGGGAACACTAACAAACCCGACCCTAACGCCCACTTTAGCAAAACCATCACGGTAAACAGCCATAATCCGCACAAGCCGAAATAAATAATTAACATGAAGCGAAACACGATTGTCTCCACACGTATCAATAATCCCCTTAGCGGCGTACCGCACAGGAATAATCGACATAATCAGCAACAGCGTAAGCACAAACAAAATCAACGCCACCGCCACAATAGACGAAATCGCATTAACCCATATCCACACTTGTAATATCGTCAAAATCACAGCCATGGCTTAGAAACCCTCGGCAGATGTTCTACATACCGCAAGTACAAAGTACCTGCAACAATAATCACCGCAGAAAACAAGAAAATCAACACCGCCACAAAAATTGATATATTTAGGAAAAATTGCAAGGGGTACATATTAATCATAAGGTCTACAAAGGGCGTAAGCCGCCAGTAATTTGCCGCATCTCCACGGAAAAAGATATAGTGAAATATATCCCAAGACCGATTAAAGTCAATGGCAATAATCCCAGCCATAATAACCACAAGAATCAAAAAACCCGCCAAAACCTCACGGCAACACCGCGACAATATATATTGCGGCTTCTCCTTCATAAGCACCAACCCAAGAATTAACGCAATTAATAGAAAAATAGAGACATTCCGCGCCATAAATAACTGCTCGTACAATACACGAACGTCCACCATATGGCGTATCTCCACCACCGTGAAAAAATTCTGCCCATATACACGGCTTGCGCGGTGGTCGCGTCCTCGTACTACGGCGGTGATTCCGTCCATAGTATCACGCCGCCCACGCATATACGCAAGCAATTCCGTTGTAACATGCATCAAATCATCATGGCTTATTCCAATCGTTTCCGCTATGTCCATTCCAGTATGCGGGTCAACCCGCGTATAGTGCCACCGAAAAAAAGGCGTGAAAAACGACGGTATGATTACACTTTGACTAACCACGACAACCAACACACATAATGCCGCCGCATAACCCATAACCCATCGCATTAAACAAAACCCCTTTCAAGGCTTATTATATACGATTTCTGCAAAATAAACCAGTATGTACCAAATTTGCTTGAAGAAAATTTATTGCATGGTACAATAAAAGCATTAGACTTGTGAAATTACGATGGGAGGCATATTATCAGTGATAGACAAATTAATAATCGCTGGCTCGGTGGTGAACATCGAAATTCTTCCTTCGGCAACTAAGCACGGTCAGAGCAGGGACGATATTCTTTGCGCACTTGAACGGAGTATATATGACGAAACGCTTGAGAGTGACCCAAATAAAACATTGTCCATAGGATATGATGGAAATGCGAAATTGCTAGAAGTAATATTCCATGTTGTCACTGACGAGCATATAGTGGTCTTTCATGCAATGCCGTGTAGAAAATACTATATCGAAAGGATGATGAAGTAAATGAAAGCAGACAATAGGTTGTCTACTAAGGAATATGAAAATTTAAGCCTTGAATATGAGCAAAACCCACCGCAACTATCGGGCAAGTCAGGATTTTTAACCGACGTGCGCGAAAAAAAACTTGTATCAGAATTATTACCTCCAGACTACGCTCGAATTATTAATATGAAAGCCAAATCAATGTTGCTGTCACCGTCGGAAGTTATTCAATATGCGATTAAAGAGCAACTGGTTGCAAACGCCTAATTTTCCGAAAAAAATTTAACACCGTGTATGATTACTACGAAGCAATTCGAGTAAAACACGGTGTTATATTTTATTTGCACGAGATTGGCGAAGGCTCTTACATAAATTCTCCCATAAACGGGCTTTGAGGGTCGTTTAGCAGGTAGGGGAAAACATCATCTGCAAAACTTACGGAATCGTTATTGTAGCCTAGTGCGCGTCCCATAACGTACCCTGCCATGTATTCGCGCCAGTTGCTGTAAATTTTTGCGGCGTTTTCTGCTGCGGTTTGCAAAAATGACCATGCTTCCTCTGCTGTCATATACCCTGCTTTTACACTGTATCTTGCGATATAACTTGCCCGCCCGTAATCCCATGCGGCTGTTGACTTTATTTTTGATAGCTCATCTTTTGTATATCCTAGTCTCATTAGCATCGCGCAGGCCTTTGTGTAAACTAATGGCTCGGATTCAGTGGTAAGGCTTTTGTACAGGGCATCTGCACGCGGCGTGTGTCCTTGGGCGATTGATAAATACCCCGCAACACGTAAAGCCTCTTCGTTGTCGTTAATATCCCACCACGAATCAAGTGCGTCACGGGCTTCGTTTTCAGAGTCCAATAAATCTAGTGTTCGACAGGATTCGATGTTACGAACCATCAAAATTGCCCCGAATGCCAGCCATCTTTTTTGCTCGTCGGTGGCGGGGGTGTTTGCTTCAAAACGCCGCATCTTTTGCGAATTTAAGGCAAGAGAAAGGTATGTATAATTCAACCCAGTCTCTACTTGCTCTGATAAAGCTTCGGTACTGTCGAAAGTGAATAGTAATTTTGGCGCGACACCAGTATCAGGCTCTGCCGCCACAACTTTGGATAACCAGAAAAATGATTTTGCATTATCCTGCGGAACAAATCTACCGTTTCTGTGCATAATCGCCAAAGTGTATTGCGTATCTATATCAACCAAATCGGGGACTTTGGCGTACCATTCTGCGGCTTGTTTATAGTCTCTTGCAACACCCACGCCCCTATAATAATAAAGACCCAAAATATGCTGTGCTTTGTCATAGCCCTGTTCCGCCGCCTTTTGTAGCCACTCAAAAGCCTTCGCTTTATCAACTTCAACGCCTTTCCCATTCTCATACATAGTTGCCATAAAATGTTGCGAAACGGCCTCCCCCGCTTCTGCCGATTTTAAACACCATTCTGCCGCCTGCGTGTAATCCTGTTCAACACCTTTACCATAATGATACATGCTTGCAAGCATGTATTGGGCGCGAGTATGTCCATTCTGCGCCGCTTTTTGATACCAGTATGCCGCCTTTGCATAATCCTGTTCAACTAGCTTCCCAGCATGGTAAAAATCGCCTAAATCATACTGGGCTATCACATGCCCCTGCGCCGCCGCTTTTGTTTTCCATATCACAGCCAGTTCATTATCTTGCGCTACCCCAACGCCATAACGATAGAAATAGCTCAAAGCATTTTGTGACTGCATTTGACCTTGTTTCGCCGCTTTTTCTGCCCACTCGAAAGCCAGCGTCTCATCTTTTTCAACACCTCGCCCGTCGCCATATAACACCGACATCATTTGTTGCGCATGAGATAACCCTTGGTCTGCCGATTGTAAAAACCAATGTGCCGCTCTTTTATAATCTTGCTCCACGCCCTTGCCGCTGAAATAAAATTGACCTAATTCATACTGCGCGCCACTATCGTTCTGCTTTGCCAATTTCTCATACCAATACGCCGCCATCTTGAAATCTTCCGCAACACGATAACTGCTACCCAGCCGAAACATTGCGTCCACATGCCCGCTTTCCGCCGCGCTTACAATCCAGTATAACGCTTTTTCTTCGTCACCTTCATTTTCGTAGTATTCGTACAAACTAAACTTTGCATTAACATCTCCCGCGTCTGCCGCGGCAATTAAATTAGTTAGTTCATTGTCCATAGTGAAACACTCCTGTCATTTATATGGAATGCCGAAAACATGTTTTCGCACTTCCGTTTATGTTTGGCTAGAGAAACTATACCATGAATATTTTTGGCGGCATAGTCGCATAAAAAAGGCGGCACAGCCGCTTTTCGCCGAGTACCTGCATTGGCAAGCCGCGCATACGTCACGAAGCCGTGAACAGTTTCCTTGCCTATAAAAACCGCATTTCGCCGATTACATGCATTGGCAAGGTCTTAGATTTCCACTTGCCCACATTTTCAAGATATGATAATATTTGTGTGAGTTGAGACGGATATTTACTTATATGTAGGAAGGGGGATATAAAACGGCCACAACAGCCTGTGGGAAGTGTCGCCAAACACCACCACGGGAAGCGAATAGGAGATGCGAACACCATCACCTAAACACCTGCGGGGTTAGAAAAACCCTGCCCATTGTGACGTTTGCAGTATACAAAATTATTGGCTCTTCTTCAAGTCTTCTTTGCGTGGGGTTATGGGGTTTTGTTATTGCAGTGGTTGCGACGGCGTTATTTTGTTACTTACGAGCGTGTACAGGTGGTGACG
>WQVV01000190.1 GCA_009785665.1 Defluviitaleaceae bacterium | reverse complement strand
TTCTGGCACATTGTAGTTGCTAAAATCGTAACTGTACTTGAATGTCTTTCCAATTTCCATAACAGCGGCTTTGTATGAGGGGGGCAGGGTGATTCCCTTTTCCGCTTCTAGCTGTGCGATTTCCTCTTCGGTTGCTTTTTCCCCGATTTCTAGTGTTGCGTTTTTATCAAGCTTTTTTACCGCTTCGTACAGCGATTGCCATTTTTGTAGTAATTCCTTGTAGTTGTACATTTTTTCGCCCTTCTTTCTAACATTAATTCATGTACATTATACCATATAATGCAAGGGCATGGATTCACTATCGTTGAGAGATTCTCGCACCTTGGTAGTAATGCAATAGAATTTCCCTATATGATAGTCCATCGTCAAGTAGGGCGCGAACGCCGTTTTGGCTCATGCCAACACCGTGACCATTGCCACCTCCGAAGAAAGTTACGCCCTCGGGGGTGATTTCTATTGTGAAAAACGCGCTGGGCAATAGTGAAAGTTGACCAGATTCCGTACCATCATGGCGTAGTACGGGAATATAACTGGGGTTCAGTAGCGTGCGAATATTAAATTCTGTTTGCACGCGAACAGAGGCTTCTGTTCCATGGAAAATCATTTCCATTACGTTGCCGCCTTGCCCGCGTTGCGTTACTTCTAGGTGTTGCAGGGTGCCTATGTTTGTGGCTGGTGGATAACCATTATCGTCAAGTGAATGGATTAACGCAGGGTTTGCAGCTTGTCGTGTTGCTAAGTTTCGGTTGATTCTTTCGGAAAGCTCATCTTTTGTCATGGTTACATGCCAGCGAAACCATGGGAAATTTCTATCGAATGCGGGGATTTCGGTATTTCGGAAGAATGCGGCGGCGGCTTCCTCTGTGCGAAGGTCGCCCGAATTAAAATTTCGTGTATCAAACTGCGCCATAGAGCGCAAATACGGCGGAGTATAGGAAGGGAAGCTACCATTTACCGCCCAAACTTCCCCAAAGTTAGCCGTTGTTCCGCCCGACGTGGAGAAGTAATTCGCCAAAATAACTTCGCCATCAAAGGTTAAAACCTGCCCACTTGTTGCCCGAACAGCCTCGATAGAAATTTCATTTTCGGGAATGTTATTATAAACTTGGCTAATCACAGAATCGTCAACATGCGCGCCCAATGCGCGAAAACGATTCGCGTAGAACTGATGAAATGCAAATGTTCGCGCTGTCACCGCCTGTACTTTTGCGGCCTCTACCCCATGAAATGACGGCATCTCGCTGGGAACTACCGCGTATAAATATTCTTCCAGCGGCAATTCGTTTATGATTATAAAACCTTCGCCTTCACGGGAAATCTCGAAAACTCCACGATAGCGTGGGTTTTCACCATCTGGCCAATTCCGTCCCAGACCTATGATTTCTAAGCGTTCTGATGGATTGTTTGGCGAAATGTAAAAGCGTAACCCGCCCCAAAAATTCGCGTTAGGATTGTCGTGGGCTATGCGGAAAACTTCTCCCGCTGCGAAACGCTCTACCCTTCCGCCACCGCCACGCACCGTAAATGTTCCCGTTGATGTAATTTCGACGTGATTATGCACCAGCCCAGTGAAGCCCGTTGTTCCAATCACCACGCGAATATACGTCGGCAAAACATCCCGCGTAATCACCGCCGCAACTACCTGCCCATTGCGTATATGAAAATCCGCCATATTCGCGCCAACGAGTAGGGCGTTTATGTCTCGCATAGTTATATCTGATTCAGTTTCGTCGTACACCGTAAACGAATGACATAACGGCAATGTCCCCCATTCCCGTAAGTCCATTGACTGCCCTAATCGTTCAATCGTACCACGAATTACCGTGTCTGTGCCTTCTGCCCATAAAATTCGCCCGTTAGAAATTTGCAGGCTTGCTATAATCGTATCGTCGGGCAGTGGCTCGACTCCTTCTGCAAATACATAATGCCGCGTTGCTCCCCCCATGGAAATTGTTATGCCTAGTAAATTAGAACCCACAACATAGGCATTACGCAACACAGGCGAACGGTTCACAAGCCCCAAAATTGCCACAATCTCCCCGCCACGATGCAATACTCGAAGTTCCATATCCATGTATGCCACGAAACATAATTCTGCTCGCGTAAATTCTCCAATGTTGGTGAAAACTTTTCCTTCAACTTGCCCCAGTGGTACCATGTTTACCGCAAGTATTCCGTCTTCCCCAATTTCGACTACTCGCAAAAGTAAGTCTACCCATAACGCATATGAAATTGGCAAGTCGCGGTTTTCGTCTGTTACTAGCAAGCCCTCCCCATTAGGGTAAATCCGCGTGAAAATATTTCGCGCATCGCCTAAGGTTAGCATGTCCTCTTCCGCGAAATTCCTGCTGACCTCAATCCCCGCGACTGATAACATTCGCAACGCTTCACTTGCCAAAACAGCACGGTCGTCGCCAATTCGCGCCGCTACTGCTCTATATTCCCCGCCAACGTCATGATAAAACGGAAACAACACGCCTCCTTCGCGCACGCCTTCCCAATTTACAACAATCATTGGCAATGCACCGCCAACATCATCGTCCCAGCCGCAACCCGCAAAAATTAACACCAATATAAAAAGCAACCACTTCGCATTTTTCATACTCTTCACAAAACACACCCCCATCAAAATATATGAATATGGGACATGTCTTATGCGCAAAAAAATTAACGGAAAAAATATCAATAATGGCGGAAAAAATCCTATAAGAAAATGTCCGTAGATATTGTATAGTAAACTTGTCTGCCTATATGCGGGCGATACAAGGAGATGATTTATGTGATATGGGCGGATATTCCCGACCCTAGTGTGATTCGAGTTGGGGACAGTTATTACATGACTAGCACTACTATGTATTTTACGTCTGGTTGTCCCGTTATGAAATCTCGCGACTTGGTTGATTGGGAAATCGTGGGGTATGTGTATGATACGCTGGACAACAACGACCATATGAATTTGCAAAATGGCAAGCATGACTATGGGCGTGGCTCGTGGGCTAGTTGCTTGCGCTATCATGATGGGACATTTTATGTTGCGTTTGCAGCGTACAACACAGGGAAGACATATATTTTTCAAACGGAGGACATCGAAGGTAGCGAGTGGCGCAAAAGCGTTATAGACGGCGTTTATCATGACATGTCCATTTTGTTTGACGACGGTCGCGTTTACATGGTTTACGGTGCGGGGGAAATCAAGGTGATTGAACTTACCGCCAATGCAACCGCAATAAAACCAAACGGGCTGAAAAAAACGATTATCGCCAACGCAGACCCAACAGGCGGCACGGGGCTTGCGGAAGGTTCGCATATTTACAAATTAAATGGAATGTACTACATCTTTATAATTGCATGGCCCACCACGGGAACGCGCAGACGGATTCAAGTATGTTATCGCGCCAGCGCGATTGATGGTGTTTATGAAAGCAAGGTAATTCTTGACGACAACATGGGCTTTCAGAATGCGGGAGTTGCGCAGGGTGGTATAGTTGAAACGCCTTCGGGCGAATGGTTTGCTATGCTATTTCAAGACCATGGTGCGGTTGGGCGGATTCCTATTCTTGTGCAAATGAAATGGGTGGATAACTGGCCTCTTCTGGGTGAATGCCGCGAAGCACCCTCAAAATTTCCAGTGGGTATTGTGACTTCCGACGAGTTTGATAATTCCGCGCTTGCCTTGCAATGGCAGTGGAATCATAATCCTGTGAACACACATTGGAGTTTGCAGTCGCGTCCAAGTTGGTTGCGCTTAACAACATCTAGCGTAACAGGAAGTTTAACAGACGCACGCAACACCCTTACACAACGAACATTTGGAGCGGAGTGTACTGGGAGCGTGAAGCTTGACGTTAGTCATATGCAAAACGGAGATTTCGCAGGGCTTGCGGCGTTTCAAGACCAATACGCCTTTGTTGGCGTGAAAATGATAAACAACGCGAAATATATTACAATGTCAGCCGCGCCAGAATCCGCCGATACTGGCGTAAATGGCGAATACAAAACAGGCATACCCGAAGTAGAAATCGAATCTCTACCCATAACACAGGATATTGTATATTTGCAGACGCGCTTCAATTTTGTGAATGCAATCGACGAAGCGGGGTTTTACTACAGTCTCTGCGGGAACGAATGGACAAAAATTGGCAGTACATTAAAAATGACATATCGGCTATCGCATTTCACTGGGTATCGGTTTGCGTTGTTTAACTTCGCAACAAAAAAATCTGGTGGGCATGTGGATTTCGATTGGTTTAGAATTTCTTCATCACGGGAGGGCATATGAAAATAAGTGACAGTTTTTGGACACCCATACAGGATTTAATGATTGATGTTGTTCTGCCGTACCAGCTAGACCTCTTGGAGGACAGAGTTCCCGAGGCAGAAAAAAGCCACGCCATACAAAATTTCCGAATTGCCGCAGGCGAAGCAGAAGGCGAATTTTATGGCATGGTGTTTCAAGATAGCGATGTCGCAAAATGGCTGGAAGCGGTGGCATACGCGCTAACAGTAAAAACAGACCCCGAACTAGAAAAAAACGCCGATGAAATAATCGCGCTAATAGGTCGCGCCCAAGAACCAGACGGCTATTTAAACACATTTTTCAGCGTGAAAGAGCCGCATCATAAATGGCAAAATCTTTTGGAATGCCACGAACTATATTGTTCTGGGCATATGATTGAAGCGGCAGTGGCGTATTACGAAGCCACAGGAAAGGGCGAATTTCTTAATATAATGCGTCGTAATGCCGATTTAATCTGCCAACGCTTTGGCGCAGGCGAGGGGCAAGTTCGCGGAATCGCTGGTCATCAAGAAATCGAACTGGCGTTGTATCGTCTATACAAAGCCACCAACGAACCAAAATACTTAGAAACTGCAAAATATTTCCTAGACGAACGCGGCAAAAGCCCCAGCTATTTTGATGAGGAACTAGCCAGTCGCGATTGGTCGCATTGGGGCGTGAAGTCGGAAAATCGCGAGTATGCACAGAATCACTTGCCCGTGCGTGAACAAACACAGGCGGTGGGGCATTCGGTTAGGGCGGTGTATATGTACACGGCTATGGCGGCTATTGCCGCTGAAACTGGTGATGTTGGTTTGCTAAACGCATGTCGTACTCTTTGGGCAAATATCGTAAACAAACGCATGTACATCACGGGTGGCATAGGTTCTACGCATCACTTGGAATCGTTTACGGCGGATTACGACCTTCCGAATGATTCCGCTTATGCGGAAACTTGCGCGTCGATTGCAATGGTGTTCTTCGCCCGCAAGATGCTTGAAATAGAACCAAAAGGCGAATACGCCGACATAATGGAACGTCAGCTATACAACGGCGTGTTAAGCGGAATGCAAATGGACGGTAAGCGATTCTTCTATGTAAACCCGCTGGAAGTTGTGCCAGACGTTTCGGGCGTGTTGCCCGACTACAAACACGCCCTGCCAAAACGCCCCGAATGGTTTGGTTGCGCATGTTGTCCACCAAATATGGCACGCCTTATAACTTCCCTAGGGCAATATGCTTGGAGCGAAAACGAAAAAACAATTTTCAGCCATCTATTTATCAACGGCACAGCAGAATTTAAAATCGCAGGCGGCGTGCAAATTGACACCCAATCCGATTACCCTTGGGAAAACACAATTTGGTACAACGTAACGCCCTCCACAGCAGAGCAATTTACTTTAGCAATACGCATTCCAGCATGGTGCGAAAAATGGGATTTACGAATAAATACCGAAGTTATTTCCGCAGAAATAAGAGACGGCTACGCCTACATCACACGCACTTGGAACGCAGGCGACCAAGTAGCAATAACCTTCAGTATTGAACCACAGCGAATATACGCAAACACAAAAGTACGCGCAAACGCAAACTGCGTAGCAATAATGCGCGGCCCAATAGTCTACTGCATAGAAGGTTGCGACAATGGCGAAGATTTATCCGCGCTACGCTTAAATGACGACTCCGAGTTCAACTTAGCGCGATACTATAGAGACGACGGCATGGTAACAATAACAGCCCAAGGTCAACGCCTAAAATCCAACGACAAACTATACAGCACAACCCCTCCCGAAAGCGAAGACGTAACCATTCGCGCAGTCCCATACTTCACATGGGGCAACCGCGAAAGCGGCGGCATGAGAGTTTGGATTCAGACCTA
>WQVV01000189.1 GCA_009785665.1 Defluviitaleaceae bacterium | reverse complement strand
CCGTTTCTCAGTAAAGGCAAAATCAATCAACCTGCGTATGAACTTAGGCTCGTTGTTTTGTAAGCACAGATGTACCGAATAAGCATTTAACTCTCTGACCGCCTATAAAACAGCACTCCATAAAAAAAGTTCTTGTACTTTTAAGAGGAGGCGGCTGGCTAAGTCCCTTACAGCCTTTGTGGAAAATTCTTGTATATCCTTTTCCACAAGTTTTTCAAAATCTTTCGCCATCTTTTTGAATTGCCCAAAATCCCCTGTGTGCTTTTGTTTGCTCTCTCCTGGCTTTCCTTTCGGCATGAAAATGCACCCCTTTATTGGTCAGTTTATCATACTGTCCAACTTTTGGGGTGCTGTTCATTTTTTTTTTTGCAAGTGGCTGTTTTTTTGTGGGCTACGAAACTGTTCATGGCTTCGTGACGTACCAATACATGTAATCGGTGAAAAGCAACTTTGCCGCTACTCCGTTGGTGGTGGGTCGTTGCCTATTTCTGCGTATAGGGCTGCTATTTCGTCGTCTACTGGGACTGCTGGGGCTAGACCCATTTCGGCTTTTAATGCGGCTAGTTCGTCGTCTAGTGCTGCGCCGCCGCCGCTTTTGTATAGTTCTGCTAGGGCTTGGGCTTCATCTTTAGGCACTTCGTTTAGAGCGGAAAGTGCGCGTGCGCGGTCTAGGCGTTCTTGTGCTTGGGCTTCGTAGCGACCAAATGCTTGTAACGCGCCTTCGGCTTTTGAGCCTGCCGCTCCCATTTTGTTTACGCGTTCGGTGGCTTTTGCTACGGCTAGGTTTGACTTTATTGTTGCTTTGCGGGTTTGTAGCGCGTTTATGTCTTTTACTAGCTTGTCGTGCATTTGGCGCATTTGCACGGCGTTGGCTTGGGCGGCTTCTGCTAGTTTTTGTAGCTCTATGCCTTGGGCTTCTAGTTCGTTTTTCTTGTTTAAGAATACGCGGGCGTGGTCTTCGTTTCCTGCGGCTAGGGCTTTTCTTGCTAAATCCATGTTCTTTTTGACTTCGGCCATGTTTGCGTCTGCTTCGCGTCTGGTGCGAGTTTCTTCTGCCATTACGCCTGCTGTTTCTTTTTTAACTTCCGCTAGGTCGTTGGCTAGTTGGCGTAGGGTTTGGTCAATCATTTTTGCGGGGTCTTCCGCTTTGTCTAGTAGGGCGTTAATGTTCGCCGACATGATGTTTTTGAATCTGCTTAATACTCCCATTTTTCTCATTCCTTCCTTTATTCTTGGTCTTCGTACTGTTTTGCTAGGCGAGCGGCTTCGTCGTCTACCGCGCCGAATGTTTGTAGCGGTTGATTTAGAATGCGTTCGGTTTGTAGGTCTTCCAGTCGCTTTTGTTCTTGCTTGCGATTCCACCATGCAAACAGGATTAGCGACAACAGAACTACTCCCGCCACTATGGCAATGGCTATCCAAATAGGACGGTTATCGGGCGGCCGAAACATAATTGTATCGGCGGTGCGGGTGAACGCACGCGAAAAAGCTTGTGATGTTTGGGGGAAATTAACGTAGTCCATATAGTATAGCTCCATGAAATCCATAAGAATATCCATGGCCTCTTGGTCAATTACCGATTGCGCTTGCGCTCCCGCCCATATGGCAAGGCTGAAAACTTCTTCGTAGTTCTCGAAAAACACTACAAGCACATGACCATGGTCGTCGAATAATTCCCCATACATATCACGGGCGAACTGCTCCAACTGCGCATTAGATGGATGCGCCGTGCCGAAAATCTCGCCAACAGTATACAAATGCGGTCTAACTCCCGTTGCGCGCTGAAAATGACGCATTCCATTTTCAAGCACAGAGCGGTTTTCGATTATGCCTAGATGGTCTGTGAATAACGGGCCAACTTCGTTGAACAACCCAGTTGCCAAAGGCTCGCGGATTCGCGTGTTTTGTGTGATATTTACCACATGCTGATTCTGCGGGGTTGGAATTGAAAAATTAGCGATTGAAGAAATCACCGCAAAGGCAATAATAATTATTACAATCACCATGAGTATTCCCATGCAACCGCCACAACCACCGCCGCCACCAGTGTTGGGGGTGCTTCCCACAAATACGCCGCGTTGCTGTCTGCGGCCAAAGCCGAACCCGCCCAGCCCGAACCCTCTGCGCCGTCTGCCACCGCCCAATAGCATTCCCGCGCCCATTCCCAGCCCTAATCCAGCCGCCCCTGCGCCCACTGTTCGCGCAGATGGTCTGGGTATGTTGGGTGTGGTAATTCTTGGTGTTCTTGGTATTCTAGGTGTGGGTGTGCTTCCCACTCCTACGCTTCTGCGCCCGCTAACCCCGACGGAACTTCGCGAGCTTCCGCGCCCAAGCCCGCCACCTCGGCTTAATCCTCCCCCACGGCTTCCGCCGCCTAATCCACGTCCTCTTCCCATTTGCAATCACCTTTTCTAAAAACCATGAGGATAACTAACAATAACACAACATACATAAAATTGCGAGAGATTTAAAGATAAAACCTAAGAACGTCTTTGAAAATGGAATAAAACCATGGTACAATATTGTTGCAGTTTTTAAGGAGGTTTAAAAATGAACGATTTAACCTGTTTTGCTGAACTTGACACGTTTATCGACGCTTTGCCAACTAAGAAAGGCGCGTTGATTTCGGTGCTTCACAAGGCGCAGGATATTTTTGGATTCTTGCCCACGGAAGTGCAAGACCATGTTGCAAATAAATTGGACGTTCCAGCTAGTAAGGTTTACGGTGTTGTGACGTTTTATTCATTTTTTACGATGCAGAAGAAGGGACAGTTTCGCGTAAATGTATGCCTTGGGACGGCCTGCTTTGTAAAGGGTGCGCAGGATATTTTGGACGAGTTCAAAAAGGAACTTGGCGTTGATACTGGCGGAGTTACCGAAGATGGAAAGTTCTCGGTAGACGCGTTGCGGTGTATTGGGGCTTGCGGGCTTGCGCCTGTTATTACCGTAAATGGAAAATACTACGGACGCGTAACAAAGGCTGATGTTAAAGGCATTATTGCGGAGTATTCATCAAAGGGGGAAGAGGCAAATGGCTAGAATTAATTCCCTTGCGGAACTTACCGCGTATAAGAATGCGGCGTTGGCAGGTGTGTCTAAGTACTTAGCGAACGATAGCGAGCAAACTATTATATATGTAGGAATGGCAACTTGCGGAATAGCCGCAGGCGCAGAAGCGATTTTTGACGCATTGAATGACGAAGTCAAAAAACAGGGGCTTCAAAATGTCGTGGTTGTGCCAACGGGTTGCGCTGGCAAGTGCTACGCCGAGCCGCTAGTCGAAATTAAAAAGCCCAATGCAGACTCCGTTTTTGCAAGCGGAATAACCGCAGACACGGCGCGGAAAATTGTTTCGGAGTATCTGGCAAATGGCACAGGCGATTATATCCTTCCCAACAAAGGTTACGGCAAGCAAGTTCGCATTGCATTGCGAAATTGCGGCATCATAGACCCAACCAAAATAGAAGATTACATTGCCGTTGGCGGATATGAAGCCCTAGCAAAAGCTCTTACCCAACTAGGGCGTGGTGGCGTAGTTGACGAAATGAAGAAATCTTTGCTTCGCGGACGCGGTGGCGCGGGTTTTCCTACGGGGCTAAAATGGGAATTTGGCTACAAAAATGATGAACCAAAGAAGTACATCATTTGCAACGCCGACGAGGGCGACCCTGGCGCGTTTATGGATAGGTCAATCCTAGAGGGCGACCCGCATAATGTGCTTGAAGCTATGGCAATCGCGGGGTTTGCAGTGGGCGCGGCAGAAGGTATTTTTTACATTCGCGCAGAATACCCATTGGCAGTTGAACGGCTATACGCCGCCATAGCGCAAGCGGAGGAACTTGGGCTTTTAGGCGAAAACATTATGGGTACGGGGTTTGATTTTAAATTAAGCATCAGCCTTGGTGCAGGTGCATTCGTTTGCGGCGAAGAAACTGCGCTGCTTAATTCCCTTGAAGGTAAGCGCGGCGAACCTAGATTACGCCCGCCATTCCCAGCGCAAAAGGGGCTTTGGGGTTTGCCTACCATTAATAACAATGTGGAAACTTACGCGAATGTCCCCGCAATTATCACACGGGGCGCGGATTGGTTTAAGTCTATCGGCACAGAGAAATGCCCTGGAACTAAGGTTTTCGCGCTGGCTGGCAAAATTAATAATGTTGGGCTTGTTGAAGTTCCAATGGGGACATCTTTGCGCGACATTGTTTACGAAATGGGTGGCGGTCTGCCAAATGGAAAGGCTTTTAAAGCTATCCAAACGGGCGGGCCTTCGGGTGGTTGTATTCCCGCACAGCATATTGATATGGGTGTTGATTATGAATCCCTAGGCTCAATTGGTTCAATGATGGGTTCGGGTGGCATGATTGTCATGGACGAAGACGATTGCATGGTGAATATCGCAAAATTTTATCTGGATTTCACAATGGAAGAATCTTGCGGAAAATGTACCCCCTGTCGCATAGGAAATACCCGTCTGTACGAAATTTTAGACCGCATCACAAAGGGCAAGGGTTCAGAAGCTGACATCGAACAGCTTAAAGAACTTGGGCAGGTAATTAAAAATACTTCTCTATGCGGGCTAGGCAACAGCGCGCCAAACCCCGTACTTTCCACTGTGAATTTCTTCCTAAACGAATATCTAACACATGTAAACGACAAAAAATGCCCCGCTGGCGCGTGCAAAGATATGGTACGTTATGTCATAACCGACAAGTGCATAGGTTGCGGTATTTGCGCAAGAAACTGCCCAGTAAATTGCATTCACCCAACCCAGCAGACGCTACCAAATGGGAAATTCCTTCACGCAATAAACCAAGACCAATGCGTTAAATGCGGTGAATGCTTGCCAAAATGTCCCCCAAAAATCAAAGCTATCATCATAGAGTAGATAGAAAAAATTTCATGTAAGGCGAAAGGATTTAGTTATGCAAAGCGAACGGTATGAACTAAACAAAAATTTGACAGAAAAACTAAAGGGCGGAGTAATAATGGACGTAACCAGCCCACAACAAGCGGAAATTGCGGAAAAGGCTGGAGCGCGTGCAGTAATGGCACTGGAGCGTATTCCCGCGGATATTCGTGCAGTGGGGGGCGTTTCGCGCATGAGCGACCCTAAGATGATAAAGGGGATTCAGAGTGCAGTAAGCATTCCCGTAATGGCGAAATGCCGCATTGGGCATTTCGTGGAAGCGAGAATACTCGAAGCCATAGGAATAGACTACATTGACGAAAGCGAAGTCCTAACCCCCGCCGACAACAGATACCACATAGACAAAACAACTTTCTCCGCGCCCTTCGTATGCGGTGCGAAAGACCTAGGCGAAGCCCTGCGCCGCATCAATGAAGGCGCGATGATGATTCGCACGAAGGGTGAAGCAGGTACAGGCGACGTGGTTCAAGCGGTGCGTCACATGCGCGAAATTCAAGCAGAAATGCGCCGCGTAGCCGCCATGAGCAAAGACGAACTTTTCGATACTGCAAAGGAATTACGCGTTCCCTACGAATTACTGCTATATGTAAATGAACATGGGAAATTGCCCGTAGCCAACTTCTCCGCTGGCGGAGTAGCAACCCCCGCCGATGCGGCTTTAATGGTACACCTAGGCGCGGAAGGTGTTTTCGTAGGCTCTGGAATATTCAAGTCGGGCGACCCACAAAAACGCGCAAACGCAATTGTAAAAGCAGTAGCCAACTACAACAACCCCGCTCTAATAGCCGAACTAAGCGAAGATATAGGCGAGGCAATGGTAGGAATAAACGAATCAGAGATAGATTTGCTAATGGCAGAACGAAACGCTAGTTAGTATAGCATTTCCAGTTTGACTTAACACTTTGCGAGCCGCCTACTACTTGTAGTGGTAGGCGGTAGTATTTATATTATGCGTGAAAGGATTTAATAATTTATGGCGAAAACGAGAAATGAAGCACCTACAATCGAAACAAAGCGACTTGTTTTAAGGCGAAAAAAAGATGATGATATTCCTGATATGATGAAAATGTTTAATGACGATGAAGTAAGGGAATTTGTTGGAGGGTATCCGCCGCGTGATGAACACTCTATTACGGGAATGGTTAGAAATAGAAAAGAAGCCGAATGGGCAGTAACACTAAAGGATACAGGCGAATACTTAGGAGAAGTTGAAATCCAGAATATAGTTGACGGCTATCTTGGCGAAATCGGCTATATGTTTTT
>WQVV01000188.1 GCA_009785665.1 Defluviitaleaceae bacterium | reverse complement strand
GTTCATTTTGATACGCTCCATAATCGGTTGTGTTGTCGAATATGGTACAGCTATTTATTAATCCTGATAGAGTATACGCTTCTCGTCGGCCTCTGTACAGACGCGCCTCTATTTGACGCTTACGCTAATGCCCTTAATTTAGGGCGTAAAAAAATAGGACTAAGTTCGTGAAGCCCCTGTTTTACTGGGCTTGCTTAACTTAGTCCTATAATAACAGCTTCGTCTATGTAGCCGTCAATAAACGTCCACTCCTTGACACCTTTAATAAAATCGGAATAATAGCCAATTTGGTTTGCAAGGGAGTTGGCTTGCTCGTCCGACCCAGTGGAAACCCTAGCATAAAATGTTACCTTCAAAGGCAAGTCAAAAATAGTTTTTCCTGTATGTAGCGCATTTCGCATGTTATAAATGTTCATGACGAGTCTCCTTGTGATTGGATTTTCCTTTGATTTTTTGCTTCCTTTAATATTAACGCCATAGCATTAGTACACATTTCATCACTCAAATAGCCTTTGATGTGTAGTTGCTGTGTAAGATACAGCTTTAACTCTGTTTGAATAGTGATTGCGACATCTGTATCCATTTCGTTCACACTGCACCCCTCCGCTTTACATTTATTTGCTTCAAAATATGCTAGATTATTTGTCTAAGTTCCGTTTCATGTTATAATGAAATTGACAAAATATTAGACAAGGACGAGTTGCTGTGCTTTTGCAAATGAAAGACGTTCAAAAGGCTATTGGTGTGGAAGAAATTCTTACCAGTGTTTCCTTTTTAATAGAGGAAAAAGAAAAAGTCGCGCTGGTTGGAGTTAATGGCGCGGGAAAGACTTCTGTTTTTAGGTTGATTACGGGCGAATGGCAAGCCGATGACGGCGCGATTACAATGAGTGGGAATGCTCGTGTTGGTTATTTGCCGCAGTTGAATGATGATGCGGCGGCGCGGGGTGTGTCGGAAGGAACAGCGGATTCTGATGATGGGCTTCTTAGTTTGTATGACGCGCTTGATACGGTGTTTCTTCCTTTGAAGCGTATGGAGACAGAAATTCGCGCGCTGGAAGCGGCTATGGGGTCGCTTGTTGGTGATGAACTTGAATCGGCATTGAAGCGTTATGATAGTTTGAGTTTTCGATTTAAAGATGAAGGCGGTTATGAAACTGAAAGCCGCTTAAAAGGCGTTTTGCGTGGGCTTGGTTTTAGTGAGGCGCAATGGGTGCAACCGTTTGGGCAGCTTTCGGGGGGACAGCGCACTCGCGCACTTTTGGGAAAATTGCTTCTGGAACGTAGCGACCTTCTTCTTTTGGACGAACCAACAAACCATCTTGACATCGAAAGCATTGCGTGGCTTGAGGATTATTTGAAAAATTTTTCTGGCGCGGTATTGTTAATTTCCCATGATAGATATTTTATGGATAGGGTTGTCACAAAAACTATTGAAATTGAGAATAAAAAATCTGTGGTTTATCATGGGAATTATAGTCATTTCGTTACAAAAAAAGCCTCCGACCGCGCTTTGGCGGAGAAGGCTTTTGCAGAGCAACAGAAGGTTTTGAAGCATCACGAGGAAGTTATAAAAACCATTCGCTCGTTTAGAACCGAAGCCGCGTTAATCCGCGCAAAAAGCCGCGAGAAAATGCTGGACAAAATTGAACGCGTTGATAAACCAGCAGAAGACCCCGCAAGAATGCGTTTAAGGCTTAAACCGCGCTTGAACTCTGGTAATGATGTTCTATTTGCGGAAGGGTTGACTATGGGTTTTGGTGGTGCGAAGCTGCTGTTTAGTGACATTAGCTTCGAGGTGAAAAAGGGCGATAAGACCGCGCTGATTGGGCCAAATGGAATTGGCAAAACAACGCTGATAAAAATTTTAGTGGGAGCATTAGAGCCGCTAGACGGGCGCGTTCGCGAGGGCGTGAATGTTCGTGTTGGGTATTACGACCAGTCGCATTCTTTTTCGGCGGAATCGGAGAAGAAGAGTATTTTTCAAGAACTCGCCGATACTTACCCTCGGCTTACGCAAACGGAGATTAGGACTACACTTGCGGCGTTTATGTTTATTGGTGACGATGTTTTCAAACCAATATCCGCGCTTTCGGGTGGAGAGCGTGGGCGCGTTCAATTGTCTAAAATCATGCTGGCAGGGGCAAACTTTCTGATACTGGACGAACCCACTAACCATTTGGATTTATTCTCAAAGGAAATTTTGGAGGAAGCACTGCGCGAGTTTACTGGTACGTTGATTTACATTTCCCACGATAGATATTTTATCAACAATACAGCCACTCGCATTCTGGAGCTAACCGAATCTGGTGTTACCACATATGATGGCAATTACGATTACTACTTGGAGAAAAAGGCGGCGGTACAGCAGCTTCCCGCTGAAAATATTCACACAAATACACGTCCCGAAATCAGTCCACAAGAATCCACCTCAAAAGAAGACTATCTTCGCAAAAAAGAACAAGAATCCCAAGCCCGCCGAAAAAAAGCCCGCATAGAAAAACTAGAAGCTGAAATATCCAAAACCGAAAATCTAATAGCCAACTGTGACGAAAAATTAGCAGATGACGAAATAAACCGCAACGCCGAAGCCGCCCAAACCGTCTTCGCAGAAAAAACCGCACTTGAGGAAACTCTATCAGCCCTATATGATGAATGGGCTGAATGGAATGAAATAATGGAATAAACAAAAATTCTCAATTGCACAAGCAAATTTAGGGAGGAAATTTATGAAAACAGAGAAAGCAGCAAATTTTGCAATGTATTTGGCAGGAATGGCGTTTAACCTCGCGTTGATGGCGTTGGTTGGATATTTGGCTATTACGGGATTTAATCGAGGGTATGCGTTTGGAGGGGAATTTGCGGGTTATATGGTCGCGGTGGGGGAGGATTACGAAGTTGAGTTTTATATTCCCCATGACACACCTGCAATGGAAATTGCCCAAAGGCTGGAAGACGAGGAAATTATTCACAACAGTTTACTGTTCATGCTGGAGATTTTCCTGCGTGGCGCAACAAACGATTTTGAGGCAGGAACATTCACGCTGAATCGTAATATGAACAACGTAGAAATCAATCGCGCCCTACGTGCGCGGGAACGAGCCGTTGCGCAATCGTACACTATCCGAATACCAGAAGGTTGGACTATTCGCGATATGGCGGAATATTTTGAATACCGCGAGTTCTTCCCAGCGGAGGAATTTATTCATGTTGCGCAGTATGGTCACTTCTCTTTCACGTTTTTGCTGGATATTTCTACTGACCATCCTAATCGTCTTGAAGGTTTTCTATTCCCCGACACCTATCAAATTCCTGTGAATCCTAGACCTGGCGATATAATCACTCGTATGTTGCGTAACTTTGAACTTCGTTTCACCGACGAATTTTACGACCGCGCATATGACATGAATCTCACCTTGCACGAGGTCATAACAATGGCTTCCATAGTAGAAAGCGAAACTCGTCTGGCTTCCGAACGCCCGCTGGTGTCCCAAGTAATTCACCGCCGCATAGCACAAAATATGCATCTTGGAATGGACTCCACCGTTAAATATGGCATGGACGACCCACCACTACGCCTACTAAACGTCCACACCGCAGTGGATTCCCCATGGAATACCTACACACGCCGAGGTCTTCCAATCGGCCCAATCTCTAACCCTGGTGTAGCCGCAATAGAGGCCGTACTATGGCCGTCCGAAACAACCTATCTATACTTCGTACTACGCGACCCAGAAACAGGCGCGCACCATTTCACCCACACCTACGCAGAACACAACGCCGCAATTGCGAGGTACGCGCATTTGTGGCGGGTAGATTAAAGATTTAAGACATTACTGTTGCAAAATAACAACCAATAAAAAAACGAGAGATGCGCGATAAGCCAACTCTCGTTTTTTGCTGTAATAGTAAATCCAACCTAACTTATGAACTCCTGTAGTTGTCACAGCAACCGTATATTTTGCGCATCCATCCCTTCGTGGCAGTGCAGTGCCACTCTCTTTGTTGCGCATTGTCAAATATTTTTGGATATGTGCAGGTGTCGCATGTTGCTCCGTTTGATTTAAATTCCGCGGCTTTAATTCGCTCCCCCTCCTGCTTGTCTGAACCAGATGACCCGCCAGATGTCACGTTCACAATGCCAACTATGATAGTGATTGCTAAAGTCAGCGAGATTATTAATATAATAGTTACTAGCATACTCTCAACTCCTGTCAAATTATGATAGGTACCCTTGAAAAAAAGAATATCACAGACGAAACGCAATTGCAAGTAATTTGTCTTGCAATATGCTTCTATATTCTCCTCTCATAGGAGTGCATAATTCCATTTAAAAGGGGTGCATTCTTATGTTTAAGATACGCAAAGGGTACGACAGCGAAAGCAAAACATTTCGCTTGCCCATTGAACTGATAGAAAAACTTGATGCATTGGCTTCTCAAAATAAGCTGTCGCTTAACCAATTAGTCATACAATGCTTAACATATGCTGTCGAAAATATTGACCCCAAAATCACAGACGATAACTAAGCTTGAAATTTACGCAGTAACCAGCGGCTACAATTGCGTCTAAGTTATAAAAAGAAGGCTGATGCAACCCTTTTCATGGCGTTGCATCAGCCTTCCTTCTTTTCTCAAAACTTTATAATTGCGCCTACACTTGAGTGGAAATCTTTTTAAGATTATTTTACATATTTGTTATTTTTTTTGCTGCCTAATTTCCTTGCCGCTTTTTGTTCGCCTTTGTGATTCTTTTTCCATGCCTTATACATTTCGGTGCGTTCGCGTATGAATGCGGTTTTGTTTTCAAAGTATTTGTTTTCGCGGCTTTGGTTTTGGTATTGTTCCCAGCGGGAGTTGGGTAATGTGCCGTTTGCTAGGGCTTCTTGCACGGCGCAATTTGGTTCTGATTGATGTTGGCAATCTTTGAAGCGGCATTTTGCAAATAGGTCTTCTACGTCGGAGAAGCCCGCGCTTATGCTTTCTTCTGCGTCGTAAAGTCCTAGCTCGCGCATTCCTGGGGTGTCTATTATCATTGCGCCCGATGGTAGCATGAAAAGTTGTCTGTGGGTGGTGGTGTGGCCGCCTTTTGATTCGTCTTCTTTGCGGGTTTCGCGAACTATCATGATGTCTTCGCCAGCAAGCACGTTAAGAAGACTGGATTTCCCCACGCCCGACATTCCAAGAAACACGACTGTTTTGCTTGGTTGCAGATACTCGTTTAAAGCATCAATCCCAAACCCTGTATGGCTTGAAATCGCATGAACTGGAACATCAGCGGCAACAGCTTTTACTTCGTTTATTTGCGTGTCAAAATTTTCTGCTAGGTCTGATTTTGTTAAAATTACTACGGGTTGCCCACCGCTTCCCCGTGTCTGGGTGAGGTAGCGCAGAATACGATTCACGCGAAAATCCCGATTCAACGATGTCACAATAAATACATAATCGAAATTGGTTGCCACAACCTGCTCTCTGTTCGCCTTGATATGCGCGTAACCATGCCCAGAAAAATCTGCTCGCGAGAATTTCGAGCGACGCGGAAGAAGTTTTTCAATGCGCGAAACGCCGCTTTCGTTGTACTGCAACAACACGAAATCCCCCACGCATGGAAGGTCTGCACGAACAACCGCATCATGCACGAACGCGCCTTTTAGCACTGCTGAAATTTCTCCGTATGCAGTAATCACCGCATACGAATCCCGTCTAAACTCCACTACTCTGCCCGCAATTAATCCTTCTGTTGGTGCTTCTGTTTCGATATAACCATAATCATTCAAATTTATCATTTCTATTCTCCTTTAGCGGCACAGCCGCATTTCGCCGATTACCTGCATGGCAAGCTAACGCATACGTCTCGAAGCCATGAACAAATTTCCTAGGCAATAAAAAAAGACACGACCATTCGTATCTCACTAAAAAAAGCATATACACAAAGGTTGCAAAAAATCTGCGGCACAATAAAAGGCGGCAAAGTCGCATTTCGCCTATTACATGCATCGGCAAACTACATGCACGGCTCGAAGCCATGAACAGTTTCCGAAGCAATAAAAACACGGGCAACTTTCCCCACTTTTTGTTAGTGCCAGTTATTCAATTGTTAGGGTGAAATCACCATTTTAAATTCAGCACTCATACTTACACACCTCTTTCAGAAAAAATATTTTATGTCACCACGCAAGCGTAACATGCCGAAATAT
>WQVV01000187.1 GCA_009785665.1 Defluviitaleaceae bacterium | reverse complement strand
TTCAGCGTATCGGCATGTTACTACTTCGCATAGCCGTAGTTTGTCGGTGCTTGTTAAAGCTGGATTTTCGGCAGAGGAACTTTATCGAAGTAATGGCGACCTTGGCGCGCATACTGATGTTTACTCGCTTGGTGCAATGCTGTACCGCTTACTTACGGGGGAAGTTCCACCAGATGCAATGTCACGCAGAATGAATCTCGAAAATGGCAATCCCGACCCATTAATGGCAATCCGCAAAATAAATCCGCAAGTGACAAAAAGCCAAGAGAATGCCATTTTAAACGCGCTGAACGTGCAAATAGAAGACCGTACCCCTGATGTAGCAACTTTCGCAGAGGAATTGCATTCCGAGGACACAAAGCGACGCGGGCAGAAAGTTAGCTTACTCGACATTGGGAAGTTACCGCGTTGGGTTTTTGCGGCGGTTGGCGTGGGTGCGGCGGCACTTTTGGTGCTGATTATTATGATTGCTTCTGGGTTTTTCAGCCCGCGTGGGGTGACTTCGCCAGAAGGTATGGTGATTGTTCCCAGCGTAATAAATATGGCGCACTATGATGCTGGACGCGAACTGGACGATTTATCGTTGCAGTACATGATTATTGGGCGCGAGTTTTCGGCGGCGATTCCGCCAGGCTTTGTGCTGTTGCAGGATATTACGGCGGGTACGCTGGTTGAGCTGAATACTTTAATTTCGCTTACCGTAAGCGGCGGCACTGCTATGGGGTTAGTTCCCTTTGTAGAGGGCATTTCCGCCGAAGACGCAGAAGCAGAAATGTACGCC
Source organism: Defluviitaleaceae bacterium (assembly GCA_009785665.1). GTDB lineage: Bacteria > Bacillota > Clostridia > Lachnospirales > WQUN01 > WQVC01. Next base: position 5,415 of record WQVV01000187.1, on the reverse strand, counting down.
GCTGGTTTTGAAGTGCGGTTCATTTACGAATACAGCCGTTTTATAGTTGCAGGCGCGGTTATTCGGCAGGACGTGGAAAGTAATTCTGAACATGTTCTGGGCGATACAATTCGCTTGTATGTTTCCCGTGGCCCAGACCCAGAATCCGACGAGCCGCATTTGGCAGATGTTCCAGATGTAGTTGGGCTTTCTTTTGACCAAGCAACTCAATTAGCACGCGACGCGGGTTTTGCTGTGGAAGTGCTTCAACGTCGGTATGGCACGGAAACTCGTTACGAGGTTGTTTACCAATCGCTAACCGCTGGAACTCGCACCATGACTTACAACACAATGGGGCTAGTTATTTCGTTGGGAGCAAGAATGGCACTCGTGCCAGACGTACAATTCCTAACGCTCGAAGAAGCCGAAGAAATGATTCTGGAAGCAGGTTTTGGCATTCAAATTTCTATGGAAAACAACGACTCCGTTGCCCGTGGAAATGTAATTTCGCAGTACCCTGCGACTGGTAGCCACGAATTTGGCATTACCGTTTCAATTGTTGTTTCGGAAGGTGGCATTCCATTTGTTATGCCTAATGTCGCTAACCATCCGATTGATTCTGCAAGAACCGTTTTGGTAGACGCGGGGCTAACCGTAGTAGTCAACCACACAAATCACGCGACTATCCAAGAAGGCATTATCATAACGCAAGACCCCGCAAGCGGAGCGCAAGTTACACGCGGCGACACCGTTTACTTGGTAGTAAGCAGTGGCGAACGCATAGTAACAGTCCCCGCCAACTTAGAAGGAATGTCCCGCGTAAGCGCGGAAAACGCGCTTACCGCCGCAGGGTTGCAATCCACAGTTTTTGAGAACCCCCATGAAACAATAGCCGCTGGGAATGTAATATCATTCTCGCCAAGCGGAAATCAACCCGAAAACACCTTGATTACTTTAGTAGTAAGCACAGGACGTGAAACAATAACCATTCCGACATATTTGGTAGGAATGCCCCGCACCTCCGCAGAAGCGCGGATTATATCCGCTGGATTAGTGCCGCAAGTGACGTTATCGCATAGCGATACTGTCCCAACGGGAATGGTAATCGCGCAGTCGCCCACTACGGGAACTCTTTTCCGTGGTGATACTTTGGCAATTACAGTTTCACAAGGCGCGGAAGAAATCCTTGTACCAAACGTAGTAGGGCAAAGCCGCGCCGCCGCCGAAAATTCATTGCAATCGCAAGGTTTTGTAGTGAATATCATAGAAGAACGCGAAAGCGATACAGTAGCGGCAGGTAATGTAATACTGCAATTCCCAATAGCTGGTCAACGCCTAGCACGCGGCAACGCAGTAGGGCTAGTGATTAGCAGTGGGCAAACACAAAGGCATTACATCACCTACAACGCCAACGGCGGAACTGGTACTATGGCTCGCGTTTCTGTGCGACACGGCACTCATCATTTTGCTAGTCATAATCAATTTACACGCGCTAACTTCGTTTTCTCGGGCTGGAATACTCAAGCTAATGGAAATGGTTTAGCATTTTCGTCGGGCGCGAGAATTGACAATATTCAAGCTCCAATGACCTTGTACGCCCAATGGGTCGCGGGGCAACAACACACAATAACCTATGTAGCAAATGGTGCGTCTGGCACTATGCCAGCAATAAGCGTACCCCATGGCGCGAACCATATAGTCTCGTGGAGTAGTTTCACTCACCCGCAAGGACATACCTTCGGTGGTTGGAATACTCAATCCAACGGCGGCGGCGCAACGCATAACTCTGGCACAACCATTTCAAATATTCAAACAAATATCCGACTGTACGCACAGTGGATTCCTGCGATTGTTCCAGTTGAAAGCATTACTATTTCATACGCGCCACAAAGTCCCGTTGCGGGAACGCCTGTCACGTTATCCGCCACAGTAACCCCAATCAACGCCGCCAACCAAACCATAACATGGAGCGTTCTACAAGCTGGAACAACAAGCGCGACAATAAGCGGAAACACCCTAAACACTTCCGCCACTGGAACTGTCACCATAAGAGCAACGATTGTAAATGGGATTTCCACAAACCCGCAAATTAATTTCACGCATGACATTGCAATTACAATAAGGGCAACCGAACGCCCAGTAATAGTAACTGGCGGAACAGCCAACTTCGCTAATGCGTCGGTGGGTGAGGTTGTTACTGTAACGGCGGGAACTCCCCCAACTGGTCAGCAGTTTGCAAGGTGGACGGCGGGTGCTGGCGTGAACTTCGCGAACGCGTATAGCCCAACAACTACTTTTGTTATGCCTAATCTAACTGCAATGATTACTGCAAACTGGGAACCTCTTCCGCCAGAAGCTTTCACAATAACCGTAAATGGTGGTAATGCAAGCTTAAACCAAGCTACACAAGGTCAGGCTGTCACTATAACCGCTGGAACTCCCCCCGCAGGGCAACGCTTTGCGAGTTGGACGGCTACCCCTCATGTGGCAATCTCAAACCCTAGCAACCCAACTACAACTTTCACAATGCCCAATAACGCTATAACAATTACCGCCAACTGGGAAATCATTCCCGCGCAACTTTTTGCGATTACTGTAACTGGCGGAACGTCCAACCCCTCACAAGCAGAACAAGGGCAGGTTGTTACTATTACGGCTGGAACGCCACCAGCGGGGCAGCAATTCGCAAGCTGGTCAACATCACCTGCCGTTACCCTATCGAACGCAACCAACCCAACAACAACCTTCGTTATGCCAAATAACCCAATAACCGTAACCGCAAATTGGGAACCCATTCCAATCCCAACATTCCCAATAACCATAACAGGCGGAACAGCCAATCCCAACACCGCAGAACAAGGTCAAACCATTACAATAACCGCAAGCGCGTTGGTAGCGGGGCAACAATTCTCTCACTGGACTGCCACGCCTGCCGTATCATTCGCTAACGCAAATAGCCAAACCACAACCTTCACCATGCCAAACAACCCCGTAACAATAACTGCAAACTGGACAACAACAGCAGAACCAGAGGAGGACGACGATTAAAAGCGGCAAAGGCGGCAAAACCGCATTTCGACATGATTGGCTGGCTGCGATGCCTAATCCGCAAATACTATAATAGTTGTTCATACTTTTTCCGCCAAAACAGTGCCATATTCGCCCTACGAAGATAGTGCAAACTTGCAGGGTTGTTGCGAGGCGGATATGGCACTGTTTTATAGGAAAAAGTATCATACAACAACTAACAGGGCGGTTATGTATGGATATGCAAACTTGGATGGATGTTAAACGACATCAGATTGAATTGTACAGGGAGCGAGTTCATTTTCACCAAATGAAAAAGGATATTTTTGTCGCGCTTTATGTACTTGGTTTTACTTGTGCGGTTACGTTGCCGTGGGCTACTATGCCCGTGATTGAGTATTTTGGTGGCTTTCCCGTGCTTGCGTTTAGTTTTCTTATTTTTATTCCTGTGTCAATGTTAATTTGGAAACTTAGTACGCATGAAAACAGGTCGTTGCAATTATTGAATCAATTGGCAGATGCAATCGAAGAAAAAATTGAAAAAGGTACGCTGTCAAAACGGACACATAGAAAAGGAGTCAACACGGAAGATAAATCATTTCAAAAACGAAAAAAAGCCGTGACATTAATTGAAACGCGTTTCCTTTCCAACGATGATGAATTGTTTGTGAAAAAGGCAATCTGGGAACAATTTATGCAGTACAAGAAGCAGAAGCGCGACGAAGAAATACGCTACGGAAGAGCCAAAGCAGAATACCGCAGAACCTTTTTGAATGGCGATGACAAGCCCGAAAAAGAACATATTTTTGTACCCGACATAACCCTAGATGCGGTATGGAACACAGACATACCGCACAGGCAAGGGTACAAAGACAGCAATACAATTGAGGACGAGTGGGCAATAATAAAAGCATTACGAGGTTTAAGTATCGCAAGCTATACCGAAGTTCACGGGATTTTGAATGAAACATCAAAATTAGCCCAGCAAAATCCCGTAGTGTTTGAAAGATACTTGCGCAAAAAGAAAATCAGCAAGAAGTTGAAAAACTTCAAATGGCGAGCAGGGGTTCATTATCTTTCCGCCGCCGCAAAAATGCGACTTGTTACCTTTGTTGAAAGCGTTTTAGCATTGGAAGCAACCCTGCTAAACGAAGCCACAGTAACATTACTACACGAGAAAAATGAGCAAATCAAAAAATACACCGACGAGTTTTGGAAGGTGCATAGGCGTAGCTTAAAATTTTACTGGTTTGAGGCGTTATGGCTGCTATTGTTGATTCCGTTTGTGGCGGGAGCGGGCAATTTAATTTATGCTGGGGCAATTACGGAAGCCGTTATTTTGTTCACAGTTGGCGCGGCGTTGGTTGCTTTTGGCGAAATGGCTTTGGTTGTGCGTCAGAAAATCAAGCTGAACGGGAAGAAACTAATCCCTCCGCTAATTGCGTCTTTGATTGGCTCGCGTCATGCAATGTGTTCCGATACAGATTGCGCCGAAGGAATCGACAATTACCGTCGCAGATTTAAAAATCTGGAGAAGCATTTTATAATGACAACCCCCGAAATTGACAGCGTAAAATATGTAAAAGATAACCTACGCGACGAAGAACGTACTTCCAAACTACATGATGCCGACGAAATCTGCGAAGAAGCCCAAACCCGAATGGATACATACTACCGAATGTTCCATTTGTATAGACGCAAGTGCTTGCAATACGGGTGTATAGAACTCTTTTTGGCAATCATGCTTGTGCCTGTATGGGGGGTAGCACTAATCGGAATATTTTATCTTGGTGGCATGGGCATTGACTTGATTTTGCCAATCATGTTTACACTAACCATTCTCATTTTTGAAATAATCGCAATAGTGCGACATGTTCGCGTTTGGCGATTTAAAGAAATGTACTTCAAAATCTATCAAGGTCTATCCGTGCTGATTGTAGACGGCGACCTCCGACAAAACCCAGAGCGGCTAAACGAGATGTTCAAAGAAATTGAACAATCGGCGTTATCCGCAATATCTTCCGACCCCGCAATGCAATTAATGGCAGGCACACTCTCGCGGGTAAGCGGCTTGGAAATTCCAGCAGAATCAAAACCCCACAAACTAGACAGCAAAATCCAAAAGATAAGAGAAGACAGAGAATCAGAAAACCGAAGAAACAACAACAGATGGTTCAGCCTTAGATAGCACAACAGCGATTCCACTCAATACAAATCCCAAAAAAGCGGGGTCAAGGGGACTGCGTCCCCTTGCAGGGTTTGGGACAGCGTCCCAAGGTCTTAATCTTTAATCTTTTAATCTTTAATCTTTTAATCTCTAATCATTGCCGCAAGCGTATCATTTTCATACGCTTGCGGCATTTTTGGCTAAAAGGGCGATTTTTCATGTGTTATTTTCTTAGAAATATG